>RFIO01000225.1 GCA_003695205.1 Deltaproteobacteria bacterium | reverse complement strand
CGGGATGGAGATCTTGGTGTCGCCGATCTGGTAGTCATTCTTCATCGAGTCCTTGCCCGAGATCAGCGGCACGCCGAAGGCAACGCAGTAGTCGTAGAGCGCCTTGTTGGCACGCACCAGCTGGGCGGCCTTGTAGGCGCCGTCGGGAGTCTTCTCGCTTTCGACCGGGTCGCACCAGCAGAAGTTGTCCAGGCCGGCGACATGGCGGATATCGCCGCCAACGGCGACGTAGTTGCGCAGGCCCTCGTCGATGGCGCAGGCCATCATGTGGTAGGTATCGATGTCGCTGTAGCGCGGGCAGATGCCGTGGGAGACGACCACGCCTTCGAAGGAATCGAGCAACGGCCGGTAGACGGCCGCATCGGACGGGCCGTCGTTGGCCACGCCGGTCAGCGGCTTGACCACCGTGCCGGCCTGCACCTCGTGGTCGTAGCGCCGCACCACCGTCTCCTTGGAGCAGATATTCAGGCGACCGAGCATCTGCTCGAGCATGCCGCCGAGATCCTCGGGGGCCTCGAAATCCGGCTCGGCGTGCCCCTTGTCCTCCCAGCGGGCCGGGATGACCATCTGCGGCACGCCGTCGTGCAGGAATTCCATCGACAGCCGGGCCACGGTCCTGCCGTTATAGAGGCAGTGGAAGTAGCCCGAGTCGGTGAAGACGCCCAGGTCGGTCGCCTCGACGTCCATCTCTTTGGCCAGCCGCAGGAACTCCTCCAGCTTTTCGGGCGGCACCGCCAGGGTCATGCGCTCCTGGGCTTCGGAAATCAGGATCTCCCAGGGCTGCAGGCCCGGGTACTTGAGCGGCGCCCGGTCGAGGTGCAACTCGAAGCCGCCGGTATCCTCGGCCATCTCGCCGACCGAGCTGGACAGGCCGCCGGCGCCGTTGTCGGTAATGGAGTTGTACAGGCCGCGCTCGCGGGCGACGGCGAGAAAGTCGAACATCTTGCGCTGGGTGATCGGATCACCGATCTGCACGGCGGTTACCGGCGAGTCCTCGTGCAGCTCCTCGGAGGAGAAGGTGGCGCCGTGGATGCCGTCCTTGCCGATGCGGCCACCGGTCATGATGATATGGTCGCCGACCTGCGCCTTCTTCTCGTGGCTCGGGCGTCCGTTGATGCGCGCGGGCATGATGCCGGCGGTGCCGCAGTAGACCAGCGGCTTGCCGGCAAAACGATCGTCGAAAACGATACTGCCGTTGACCGTGGGAATGCCGCTCTTGTTGCCACCGTGCTCGACCCCTTCGACAACCCCTTCGAAGATGCGCCGGGGGTGCAGCAGCCTTTTCGGCAGCGGCTTGTCGTAGAAGGGCGAGGCGAAGCAGAAGACGTCGGTGTTGAAAATCAGGCGTGATCCGAGCCCGGTGCCGGCCCCGTCGCGGTTGACGCCGACGATGCCGGTCAGGGCACCGCCGTAGGGGTCGAGAGCGCTGGGCGAGTTGTGGGTTTCAACCTTGAAGCAGAGACTCCAGTCGTCGTTGAAACGGATCACGCCGGCGTTGTCCTTGAAGACCGACAGGCAGATGTCGTCATCCCCCATCCTGGCCCGGACATCTCGGGTGGCGCCGACGATACAGGTCTTGAACAGGGAGTCGATCTCTTCCCTGCCCCCCTGCCCGTCCTCATATTCGATACGGGCGGAGAAGATCTTGTGCTTGCAGTGTTCGCTCCAGGTCTGCGCCAGCGCCTCCAGCTCGACATCGGTCAGGCCGGCCTCAAGACCGAAGGCGCGCCGGGCGGCAACGACCTCGGGGTCGGCGGCGTAGGCCTGAATGCGTTTCATCTCCTCCAGGTTGAGGGCCAGCATCCCCTCGCGGCTGATGCGCAGCAGCTCATCGTCGCCGACGTTGAGGTCGATGGTGCGCACCCGCGGTTCGGCGTCGAGGCCACCGACCCTGGGGACATGCACGGGAACACCGTGCTCGCGGTCAAACTCATCGGCAGTGTAGATATCCCAGCGCTGGATCAGGGCATTGGCTAGCAGGTCGGCGGCGATCGTCTCGGCCTGCTGCCTGCTGATGCCGCCCCTGATGAGATACTGGGTCGAGGTGTAGACCGCCTCACCGGCGGCGAAGGGACGGCCGGTCAGGTACTGGATCGCCTCCCTGGCGGTCCGGCCGACGTTGTCGGTCACGCCGGGGCGAAAACCGACCTCGATCAGGACGTCGAAATCGTGGGCCAGGGGCCGGTTGACGGCGACCTCCTGGATCACCGGATCGCTCAGCGGGCCGGCCGCTGCCGCCTCGACCTCATCGCGGGCAAGATCGGCATCGATGGTATAGACATCGAGGGTGCGCACCGAGGTCACCTCGATGCCGAGAAACCGCTTCAGGTTCTCGCGCACCGTCTCGCCGCGTGCGTCCCTGACGCCGTCCTTGAGTCCGACGACGACTCTCCAGGCCATAGCTTCAGCTCCTTTCGGGTTCAATCCGCCTGCCCGGCATCGGACGTGCCGAAGACCCGTTCGAAGATGGTATCAACATGCTTGAGGTGATAGTTCAGGTCGAAGGACTCGCGAATCTTCGCCTCGCCCAGAGCTTCGACGACTTCCTCATCCGCGAGCAGCTCGGTGAGAAAATCGGCGCCCTGTTCCCAGACCTTCATGGCGTTGCGCTGCACCATGCGGTAGGCCTGCTCGCGCGAAATGCCCGCCTGGGTCAGATCGAGCAGGATCTTCTGGGAGAAGACCAGGCCGCGCATCTTGTTCAGGTTGGTGAGCATGTTGTCCGGGTAGACGACCAGGTTTTTGATCAGGCCGTTGAGCCGCCGCAGGGAGAAATCGAGGGCGACGGTGGCGTCGGGGCCGATGTAGCGCTCGACCGAAGAATGGGAGATGTCGCGCTCGTGCCAGAGGGCGACATTCTCCAGGGCGGGGATGCACAGGCCGCGAATGTAGCGTGCCTGTCCGGTCAGGTTTTCCGACAGGATCGGGTTGCGCTTGTGCGGCATGGCGCTGGAGCCCTTCTGCCCCTTGCTGAAGAACTCCTCGGCTTCCAGCACCTCGGTGCGCTGCAGATGGCGGATTTCGACCGCGATGCGCTCCATGGACGAGGCGATGATGGCCAGCACGCAGAAGAACTCGGCATGGCGGTCCCGCGGAATCACCTGGGTCGAAACCGGCTCGGGGTGCAGGCCGGGCTTTTCGCAGACGTAGGCCTCGACGCTCGGGTCGATATTGGCG
>RFIO01000224.1 GCA_003695205.1 Deltaproteobacteria bacterium | reverse complement strand
CCCAAACTCGATTACTCCCTTGTCGAACCGACCGGTCAAACGGGAACAGGACTGCCCGACATCGCCAGTGACGTCGCATTCATGACCTGCCCGCGCTCGATGAGCGAACCCTCGAGCCGACTGGGGCTGGGACTGCTGGGACCGAAGGTGCGCAACCTGATCGCCCACGCGCATTTTCCCGTGCTGATCCCGCCCGGAGCCTACAAGCCCTGGACCCGGCTTGCCGTACTTTATGGTGGTTCCGAACTTGCCGGACAGGCCTTGAGGCTCGGACTGGCCATGGCGCATGAGCGGAACATCCCTCTTCAGGTTATCAGTTTCGGGTCGAGGGACGAACTGCTGGAGGCCGCCATGGTCCAGGGACTGGACGAAGACCTGGCGCGGACCGACTGGCTGGTACTGGATGGAAAGCCCAACCCGGCCGATTTCGACGCCGTTCCCCATGACGCCCTGGTTCTGCTGGGCGCCTACGGCCACGGTCCGATTCGAAGCCTGTTCGGCGGCACCATGGAGATGGTGCAGTCCGAGCTGCCCAACCCGTTACTGGTCGTCGGACCCAACTTCAAACCCGGGCCGGTTTTTCCTTGAAGCTCAGGGGCCAGTTTCCTATACTGGGAACGAATCGGCTCTCTGCCTTGCAGGTGAGGTCGCAAGACCCCGGCGGTATAGTTTTTCGAATGGGGCTGTTTCAACGATGCTGTGTGCCAGCCCGCCCCGAAGCGGGACGCCTGACGCATTGGTAAACGGACCCACCTTGTTGGGAGTCGCCAGAGGCTCCGAGGCCCACGGCAAAGGCGGAGAGCGAGATTCGGGCGCTTGGCAAAGCGCCTTTTTTATTGATTCGGACTGGCAAATCAACCCGGTCCGGAGTGGACCTTCCCGATGAATCAGTCATCCACCATAGATGTCGAACAGGACAGTCCGTCGGCGGAGTTGTGCCCGATCGAAGTCGACGGCCGGCAAGTGCTGCTGCTGGGCACCGCCCACATCAGCAGTGAATCGGTCGAACAGGTCCGGCGGGCAATCCTGGAGAAGCGCCCCGACACCGTCTGCATCGAACTCGATCCCCAGCGCCACCAGTCGCTGCGCAACCGCAACCGCTGGTCCGAACTGAACCTGTTCCAGGTCATTCGCAAGGGGCAGGCACCCTTTCTGCTTGCCAACCTGGCCCTGGCCTCCTTCCAGAAACGCATGGGACTGCAGACCGGCATCCAGCCGGGTGCGGAACTGCTGGCAGCGGCGGAAACCGCCGAGCAGGAAGGTCTCGGCGTCGAGCTGATAGACCGTAACATCCGCACTACCCTGCTGCGCGCATGGCGCAAAACCGGCCTGTGGCGCAAACTGATGCTGGTTGTCACCCTGGTCGCCAGCATGTTTGAAAAACAGGAAATCAACGAGGACGAGCTGGCCCGCCTGCGACAGACCGACACCCTGTCGGCCATGCTCGAGGAGATGGGAGAGCTGATGCCGCACGTCAAAACCATCCTGGTCGACGAGCGTGACATCTACATGGCGGAAAAGATCCGTCAGGCGCCGGGCGAAAAGATTCTGGCCATCATCGGCGCGGCCCATCGGCCGGGCATCATCCGACAGCTGCAGCAGCCCGCCCGTCCCGAACGGCTGTCCGAACTGGACCATGTCCCCCCGAAGTCGACCTGGAGCAAGGGCCTGCCCTGGCTGCTACCGGCGGTTGTGATCCTGGCCTTCATTCTCGGTTTCTTCTACGGAGACCGCAGCCAGATGGCCGGCGCCGCGGTTGCCTGGATTCTCGCCAACGGTCTGCTTTCGGCCCTTGGCACCATCATTGCCTTCGGCCATCCCGCGACGGTTTTGAGCGCCTTCATCGCGGCACCGATCACATCACTCAACCCCACCATCGGCGCCGGCATGGTCGCCGGGCTGGTTCAGGCCTTCGTTGCCCCTCCCAAGGTCAGGGACCTGGAACAGGTCGGTGACGATCTTGCCCACCTGCGCGGCTGGTGGCGCAACCGCGTCACCCGGGTGCTGCTGGTCTTCTTCTTTTCATCCCTTGGGTCCGCCGTCGGAACCCTGGTTGCCTTTCACTGGCTCAAGGACCTGTTCTGACCCGGGGCACCGGCCTTGGCCAGTTGCCACCCCTCCGTTTCATCGGCCAGGCGCCGCTGCCAGGCGAGTTCCAGGTCGGCATCGCGCTGGTAGATATCGTTGCGGTAGTGCATGCGACCGCCCGCGTCTGCCCAGGCGGTCCAGTAGACGATGTGTACCTGCACCGGTTCGGGCAGATCGACCCGCAACGGCTCTGAGCGTTCCATCGCCTCGATGATCCGGTCACAATCCCAGCCGGCCGCCCTGAGCAGATACAGCGCCAGGTCGAGGGGCCGCTCGATGCGGATGCAGCCGCTGCTGTAGGTGCGGTCGAGACGCGCGAACAGGTTGGGGGAATCGGTGTCATGCAGGTAGACCGAGTAGCGGTTGGGAAACATGAACTTCACCCGGCCCAGGGGATTCCAGGGCCCGGGGCGCTGCCGCAGCAGCCCCGGAAAGTTCTCCGGCCTGATCCGCCGCCAGTTGATACGCATGGGATCGACGAGTTCCGTCGGCCGTCCCCATCGGACTATCTCGTAGTGGTGCCGTTTCAGCCAGCCTGGGTCGCGCCGGATGACCGGCAGCTTGTCCTCCCTGAGGATGGTGGGAGGCACGTACCAGAAGGGCGCGAATTCGATGTAACGCATGCTTGCTGAAAAACTCGGGGTCTTGCGGTAGGGGGTACCGACCACCACCGGCATGCTCATCACCGTCTCTCCCAGTTCAATGACGTCAAGACGGTAAGCGGCGATGTTGACCTGTACGTAGCGCTCCCGGTAGTCCCGGTTTTCGTTGCGCCAACGCACCAGGTTGATCTCGACCTGGCGGATCCTCTCTTCCACCGGCCGATTCAACTCGGTCAGGGTTATCGGCCCGATCACTCCGTCGTCGGCAATACCATGGCGGCGCTGAAAACTTTTCAGCGCCAGGACCGTCTCCGGGTCGTACAGGAGAGAATCCCAGTCACCGCCCGGGTCGAGGTCGCCGTCGAGCAGCAGGCGCTGGCGCACCAGGGGAACACGATCATCACGCATGCCCGGCCGCAAAGTCGGCCCCGCCGGGATGGCCGGCCAGCCGCCCAAAGCCGACAGGCGTCTGAGCCGCTGCAGTTCGACCAGCAGATCGGCAAACTGGTGCCGATCCGGTTGCAGGCCAAGCAAAGTCGCTGTCAAATCCCCCTTTGCGAGGGAGCGGTTGAGCAACCTGAGCAGATCCCGGGTCGAAATTTCGCGCCCCGATTCAGGAGACTCCCCGGCCAGGTCGGCTGCCAGGCCGAAAAAAGCGTCGGTGAGCATCAGTTCAAGCAGGGCGAAGTACCCGGGATCGAACAGTACGCCGTGCCGCAGGGAATCGCCGGACAGATCGAGCAGGGGTTCAATCGCGGCAAGATGGTAGTGGTCCGAACAGAGGCCGAGGTCCCCGACGCCACGCAAAAACTCGATCAGTTCATGCCCCCCGGCGCGCAAACCGAGATTGCCGACCCAGGCAGGCTCTCCGTCGCGCAGCCGATAAAAGGCCAACACCGCCTCTTCCCTGCTCAGGGGCGGTCTGGCGGGCAGGCGTACCAGCGTCTCCTCGTCGCCCTGTGACAGCCGCGCCAGAATTCGGCTGACCTCGTCCGGTAGCGGACTCGCCAGGCAGACCGCCCCGCCGGACAACAAGACGGTAGAAAGCAGAAAAAAGATAATAACCAGGATTCCCTTCATGCATTCAGAATAGCAGATTGGCACCAGCTCTCCAGACCAGACGGGCCGCCTTGAAGGCACGAGGCTTTTTTGTCATAGTTGCCAATACGGGCCGACCGGACAAAAGACCTCCCCGGCCCAGAAAAGGACCTCGAATGAACCTCACCGACCTCTTCCGCCGACTCGGTCTCAACACACCCCGCTGGCAGTGGCGCGCCATGCGCTGGGAGCGGGCTATCAGACGTCTTTCACGCGGCCAGCTCCCCACCGACAGCCCGATCAGGGTCAGCCCCTGGCTGATCAGGGTCAACATCGGTTTCTTCGTGCTGATGCTGCTGTGGAGCCTGGTCTCAGGCCAGGGACTGCGGGCCCTTTTCTCTCCGGACGGCTACCTGCTGGTGCACATGGGCGCCCAGTACTGGCCCCTGGTGCTGCAGGAACATGAATGGTGGCGCTGTTTCAGCTACGCGTTCGTCCACGGCGGCATCATTCACCTGGCCTTCAACATGGTGGTGCTCTACCAGGTCGGGCCTTTGATCGAAAGCGAAATCGGCCCGCTGCGCTTTCTGACCCTCTACGCCCTGGCCGCGCTGACCGGCTCGATCGGTGACCTGCTCTGGCACCCGGGAGTGCCGGTCGTCGGTGCCTCCTCGGCCATCTTCGGCCTGATCGGCTTCGCCGTCATTCATTACCACAGGCTGGGGGACGCCCATTCCCTCACCCGACGCAATTTCATGCTGCAGTGGGCGGCATTCGCCTTCGTCTTCGGCCTGCTGGTCGGCGCCGACAACGCCGGCCATGCCGGCGGCATCGTCGGAGGCGTGCTGTTCGGCCTGCTTCTGCCCATGCGCTGGCAATTGCGGCGCGCCACCGATGGCCTGTTCCGGGTTACCGGCATGGCCAGCCTGCTGCTTCTGATTGCCAGCCTGCTGCTTGTTGTCGTCTCCTGGTTCGTCCGCGGAGGTGTCTCGTGAGCCGTAACAGCATCCCGTCGACACAGGCAGTACGGCTGCTGCGCAAGCAGGGCATTACCTTCACCCCTCACTTCTACCGCTACGAAGACAAGGGCGGCACAGCGGTCTCGGCGCGGGAACTCGGCGTTGATGAACACGCCGTAGTCAAAACCCTGATCATGGAAACCGAGGACAAGTCGCCGTTGATCGTGCTGATGCATGGCGACCGCCAGGTCTCCACTCGCAACCTCGCCCGGCAGATCGGCTGCAAACAGGTTGTCCCCTGCGAACCGAAGGTTGCCGACAGGCACTCCGGCTACCAGGTCGGCGGCACCAGTCCCTTCGGCACCCGGCGCGCCATGCCGGTCTACATGGAGCGAACGATTCTCGACCTGGAGATCATCTACGTCAACGGCGGCCGCCGCGGCTTCCTGGTTGGCATCGCGCCCGAAGATGTCCGGGCGCTGCTCAACCCGACCCTCGTGGAGGTGGCTCAATGAGCAATTCGGCACTGGAAAAGAGCTATGACAAGGCCGCCCTGGCCGTGGCGGAGGCCGATGTGCTGGTCTTTACCGCCGGCGCCGGCATGGGGGTCGATTCGGGCCTGCCCGATTTTCGCGGCGACAAGGGGTTCTGGAATGCCTATCCGATGTATGAACGGCTCGGCATCAACTTCGTCGACGCCGCCAATCCGGTACATTTCGAACGCGATCCCGCCTTCGGCTGGGGCTTTTACGGCCATCGCACCAACCTGTATCGTGAAACGGTACCGCATAGGGGCTTCGCTATTCTGAAAAGCTGGCTTGAGGGCACCGGCCGGGATGGTTTCGTCGTAACCTCCAACGTCGACGGCCAGTTCCAGAAGGCCGGTTTTGCCGAGGAGATGGTGCTGGAGGTCCACGGATCCATCCACCATTTGCAGTGCCTGCGCCCCTGCTGCCGGGAGATCTGGCCCAACGACGAGACCTTTGAAGTCGACTTTGAAAACATGCGTTCCCGACACGTCCCGTCCTGTCGCTTCTGCGGTGGCACAGCTCGACCGAACATCCTGATGTTCGGCGATTTCTCCTGGCTCTCCGGCCGCACCAACGGCCAGCAGATGCGCTTCGATCTCTTCTGCGACCAGCACCGGGACCGGAAGATGGTGGTCATCGAGATGGGCGCCGGCACCGCCGTACCGACCATCCGCTATCTCAGTGAGCAGCTCGGCGGCCGACAGCGAGCCACCGTGATCCGCATCAATCCGCGCGAACCGCGAATTCGGGAACCGCACATCAGCCTGCCGGTCGGCGCCCTTGAGGCCCTGGGCGAGATCGACCGGCGCGTCGGCGCCTCGGGAGGATAAAATGGCCGCGACCCGAATCAGTCCGCTGCTGACCGACCTGTACCAGCTCACCATGCTGGCCGGCTACCATGCCGAGGGGATGGCCGAGACACCCGCGGTTTTTGATCTTTTCTTCCGCGATATTCCCTACAGGGGCGGGTATGCCGTTTTCGCCGGGCTCGATCCCGCGCTGCGCGCCCTGGAGGGGCTGCGGTTCGAAGCCGATGAAATCGACCATCTCGCCTCCCTGAATATTTTCACCGCTGATTTTCTCGATTGGCTGGCAGGATTCAGCTTCGAAGGGGACGTCGACGCTCCCGAGGAGGGGACGCCGGTCTTCGGCAACCAGCCGCTTCTGACCGTGCGCGCGCCACTGGCCCAGGCCCAGTTGGTCGAGACCCTGTTGCTCAACATCATCAACTTCCAGACTCTCGTTGCGACCAAGGCTGCCCGCATCTCACGGGCCGCCGGGGGCGCTCCCGTACTCGAATTCGGCCTTCGACGCGCCCAGGGTCCGGACGGCGCCATGAGCGTGGCGCGCGCCGCCTGCATCGGCGGCGTGCGCAGCACCAGCAACGTGCTCGCCGGAAAGGTCTTCGACCTGCCGGTGAAGGGAACCCACGCCCACAGCTGGGTCATGGCCTTCGACAGCGAACTGGAGGCCTTCAGGGCCTATGCCCGCAGTTTTCCGGACCACTGCATCCTGCTGGTCGATACGGTCGACACCCTGAAAAGTGGCCTGCCCAACGC
Source organism: Deltaproteobacteria bacterium (assembly GCA_003695205.1). Classification (GTDB taxonomy): domain Bacteria; phylum Desulfobacterota; class Desulfuromonadia; order Desulfuromonadales; family Geothermobacteraceae; genus Geothermobacter. The sequence continues at coordinate 922 of RFIO01000224.1, read as the reverse complement.
TATCACCGTCGCCCGGGAACTGCGCCAGCAGGGGCACGAACTGTTCGGCATCCGCCTTGATTCCGGCGACCTGGCCTGGCTCAGCCGCCAGGCACGCGCCATGCTGGATGAGGCCGGCTTTCCGGAGGTGCGCATCGTCGCCTCCAACGAACTGGACGAGGAAGTGATTCACACCATCCGCGACGAAGGGGGCTGTATCGACATCTACGGAGTCGGAACCCGCCTGGCCACCTGCGCCGGTGAGGGAGGCGGCGCTCTCGGCGGCGTCTACAAGCTGGTCGCCATCGACGGCCGGCCCAAAATGAAACTGACTTCGGACATTTCCAAAGCCACCCTCCCCGGCCCCAAGACCGTCTGGCGCCTGTACCGCCCCGACGGCAGCTACCTGCAGGATGTCATCACCGTTGCCGGCGAAGAACCGCAACAGGGCGAAACCGTCTATGATCCGGTCAACCCGGCGCATTTCAGGATGCTGGACGAACCGTTCGAGGCCCGGCCCCTGGCGAGAACCCGCATGCAAGGCGGCCGACGCACCAACCCCTCCCCAACGCTCAGCCAACTCGCTGACCGCTGCCAGACCGAACTTGACAGGCTGCCCGAGGGGACCCTGCGCATGACCAACCCGCACCGCTACAAGGTTTCCATCAGCGACAGCCTGCATCAGCTGCGTGAGCAGCTGAGGCGCTCGATGATGAGGTGAAAAGAGAAGTCAGAAGTCAGAAGTCAGAGGCCAGAGGCCAGGGGCCAGGGGCCAGGGGCAAGAGGAAAACATCCTGCCGCCTAACGCCTCATGCCTCACGCCTGGAGGGGAACAAAGATTTTTCGCGCCACGCGCCACGCGCCACACGCAACCCCGAATAAACTATTTCTTGCCGCCGAACAGCCCTCTCACCCCTTCCAGCGCCTTGCCGGCCTCTTGCTG
>RFIO01000223.1 GCA_003695205.1 Deltaproteobacteria bacterium | reverse complement strand
GGCTTCGGACACGGTAATCCGGTCGCTGTCGCGGCGCAGAATGACATGGGCTCCAGGGCTGTCCTTGGCATGGAACCAATAATCATGCCCGGCGGCCAGGCGATGGCTCAAATGATCATTGGCGCGGTTGTTCCGGCCCCAGAGGACTTCGAAACCACCCGGACTGCGCGTCCGGCGCACGGCCGGCGGATTGTCGAGCCGGCGGCGGGTGGCCGGTTCGATCCGCGCCGGACGGTAGAGGCCGGCCTGGCGCAGCTCAGCAGCCAGCTCGCGCAGTTCCTCGGGCGTTTCGGCCTGGTCGAGATCGTGGCGCAGTTGCTCGACCCAGGCCAGTTCCTCTTCCGTTTCGCGCTGGCGCCGGGCGACATGGTCGAGGCCTCGCTTGTCCTTCTTGTAGCGTTTGAACAGCGCCTCGGCATTCTCCTGGGGCGACAGACGCGGATCGAGGGGAATGACCACCCGGTTCGGCGGCTGGCTGGTGTAATCGTCGACCTCGACCTCGGTCATCCCCTTTTTCACCCGGTGCAGGTTGGCCAGCAAAAGCTCACCCAGATGCCGCCCGGTGTTGAAATCGGTCTTCTGCTCCCCTTCCCTGCGGATATTCTCCAGTCTGCGCACAAGGCGTTTGCGCTCGCGGTTCAGGATCTGCTGCAGCGCGCCCCGGTCGCCGAGCTGGCCTGAGCGGAACTGTTTCGGGTAATACTCCTCGTCCAGCCGCCGTGAAAGCTGACGGATGTCGACCGCCTCGTCCAGGGGTACCTCACCCGGCTCTATTGGGCCGGACTTTTGGGTTGCGGGCAAAACATAGGGCCGTCCCGGCAGCAGCTCGCGCTCCCCCGCACCTGCCCCGCGGCGTACCAGGGCATCGATGATGCGGCCGCCCGCGTCTACAAGGATGGCGTTGCCGGGACGGCCGAACAGCTCGACATAGAGATGACAGTCCCCTTCAGGCCCACGACAATCGAACCGCGCGATTCGGTCATCGTTCACCTGCTCCAGGCTCTCAATCCGCGTGATGCGCGCCCGCAACAGCTGGCAGAAGCGGGGTGGCGTGAACGGATTGGGATAATCCTTTTCAGTCAGGTGAATGCGGGCATACGGCCCGGTGCTGATCAACAGGCGCAGGTTTTCCCGACCATTCCAGAGTCTGAAAATCAGGGTATCATCCGTGGGCTGATGGATTTTGCCAATTCGGGCGTTGGCAACAGCGGCATTCAGTGCGGGAAGGATGGTGTCAAGCAGGTTCCTGTCCATGGTCGGTCCGGGTTTCGGGTTGTCCTGTTTGCGTTGATTCCCTCAGGGAACTGCATCTTTATACCCCATACCCTTTCTGCTATAGTTTGGCATCTTTTTTTTTCGTTACTGAGGAGGAGAGTATGTCCGAGACATGGAGAATCGAAACGCGTGCCGTACAGTCCGGTTACGACCCCAAACCGACCGAGCCGCGCATACCGGCGATTTGCCAGAGCACCACCTACAAGTACGACAGCGCCGAGCACGTGGCCAGGCTGTTCGATCTCGAGCTTCCGGACCACATGTACACCCGCATCAGCAACCCGACCACGGCCGCCTTCGAGGGAAAGATCGCGGCCATGGAGGGGGGCGTCGGCGCCATGGCGACATCATCAGGGCAGGCCGCGACCTCCCTGGCCATCCTCAATATCACCTCCGCCGGTCAGCACGTAGTCGCCGCCTCAACTCTTTACGGCGGTACCTACTCGCTGTTCGCCAACACCCTGCCCAAGCTGGGCATCGAGGTCAGCTTCGTTGACCCGGAAGGGCCGACCGAAGAGATCATGCAGGCCTTTCGCCCTGAAACACGCTGTCTGTTCGCGGAGACCATCGGCAACCCGGGGCTTAATGTCCTCGATTTCGCCAAGTTCTCGTCTGTCGCCCAAAAGATGCAGGTGCCGCTGATCATCGACAATACCTTCGCCACCCCCTATCTGTGCCGGCCCCTGGAACACGGCGCCGATATCGTCATCCACTCGGCCACCAAGTACATTGACGGACACGCCACCAGTGTCGGCGGAGTAATTGTCGACGGCGGTCGCTTCAACTGGACCAACGGCCGCTACCCCGAACTGACCGAACCCGATGCCAGCTACCACGGCCTGCGCTACGTCGAGGCCTTTGGTCCCCTTGCCTACATCATCAAGGCCCGGGTGCAGTACATGCGGGATATCGGCGCAACCCCGGCACCGCAAAACTCCTTTCTCTTCAATCACGGCCTCACCACCCTGCCGCTGCGCATGGAACGCCACAGCGCCAACGCCCTGGCTCTTGCCCGATTCCTGGAGAGCCATCCCGCTGTCAGCTGGGTCAACTACCCGGGGCTGGAGAGCCACCCCAGTTACCAGCGAGCACGCACCTACCTGCCGCTTGGCTGCAGCGGCGTGCTAACTTTTGGCATCAAGGGGGGTCACGAAGCAGGCGTAAAATTCATGGAGGCCTGCAAGCTGGTGGCACTTGTCGTCCATGTCGGCGATGCGCGCTCCTGTGTTTTGCACCCCGCCAGCACCACGCACAGGCAATTAAGCGAAGAGCAGCAGATTGCTGCGGGAGTCACCCCCGATCTGATCCGCATCTCGGTTGGCATCGAACATATCGATGATATTCTTGAGGATGTCGAACAGGCGCTTGCGGCCAGCCAGTCCTGACACATCCACTTCCCGGACAAAACAGGGCGGCTCATACGGGCCGCCCTTTCTCTTTTTCTGCCGGTTCCGGTGGCCCCTGTGGGTGAACTGTTTCGACGGAAAAAGCTGTTAATTTGGCGACGTCGAACTTTCTACACTTTTTCAATGTAGAATAGTTTATTTTTTCTTGACTTTGCCGCTCTTGTTTGTTTCAGTCTCTCAATATCCGTTCACTTCAAGGGAGAAAAGACCATGGCAGAGGAATCCAGCTACCAACTCGGGACCAAGGCCCTGCACGCCGGGCAGGTTCCCGACCCGGCCACCAACGCTCGCGCGGTGCCCATCTACCAGACCAGCAGCTACACCTTCAACTCATCGGAACACGCCGCCAACCTGTTCGCCCTGAAGGAGATGGGCAACATCTACACCCGGTTGATGAATCCGACCACCGACGTGCTGGAAAAGCGTCTGGCCGAACTGGACGGTGGTGTCGGTGCCCTGGCCCTGGCCTCGGGATCGGCGGCCATAACCCTGGCGATTCTCAACCTGGCAAAGGCCGGTGACAATATCATCTCCAGCAACTACCTCTATGGCGGTACCTACAACCTTTTCCATCACACATTCGCCCGCATGGGCATCAAGGTGAAATTCGTCGACACCTCCAACCCTGCCGAAGTGGCCGCAGCCATCGATGACGATACCAGGGCAATCTACACGGAAACCATCGGCAACCCGAAAAACAACGTCGACGACTTCGAGGCCCTGGCCCGGGTGGCCCACGACAACGGTCTGCCCTTCATCGTCGACAATACCGTGGCAACCCCCGCCCTGTTCCGTCCCATCGAACATGGCGCCGACATCGTCTGCTATTCGCTCACCAAGTTCATCGGCGGCCACGGTACCAGTATCGGCGGCGCGGTAGTCGACAGCGGAAATTTCGACTGGTCGAGCGGCCGTTTCTCCGAGTACACCACGCCCGACCCGAGCTATCACGGTCTGGTCTACCATGAGGCCCTCGGCAATCTCGCCTACATCCTCAAGATGCGCATCACCTTGCTGCGCGACATGGGCCCATGCCTGTCCCCCTTCAACGCCTTCCAGTTCCTGCAGGGACTGGAGACCCTGCACGTTCGCATGCCGCGCCACTGTGAAAATGCCCTGAATGTAGCCAAATTCCTCGAAGGCCATCCCTGCGTCTCCTGGGTCAACTACCCCGGACTGGAAAGCCACCCCGATTACGAACGGGCGCGCAGGTACCTGCCCAAGGGACAGGGGGCCATCCTCGGTTTCGGTATCAAGGGAGGAGCTGAGGCCGGAGCGAAATTCATCGACAACGTCCAGCTCGCCAGCCATCTGGCCAATATCGGCGATGCCAAGACCCTGGTCATCCATCCGGCGTCGACCACGCACCAGCAGCTTTCGGCCGAAGAGCAGCTGGCCGCGGGCGTCACTCCCGACTACGTCCGGGTATCGGTCGGCATCGAGGATATCGATGACATTCTGGCGGATCTCGACCAGGCCCTCAAAGCCAGCCAGACCTGACCCGCTCTCTTTCATTCCTTTGGGGCCCGAATGCCAGCCAGGCATTCGGGCCTTTTCATATCCCGAATCCTGTCAAACCGCGTCAGGCCTTTGGCTTTTTGCCTGAATTTTGACAGCCAACTTATTGTTGTTCCTGTGTTTTTGCCCCTTCCTCAGGAGACTGTACGTTCGTTCATTCCCGTTGGCCTGTTCACCCATGCCTGAGCCGGCCACTCAGTCTTTTCGGACCAAAGTCGTTAACACACGGGAAATGTTACAATTTTCGTCCTTTTTAAAATCAACCCATTCCTCTTGTTCATTTCGAATTGCGCTTAGGCACAGTCCGGCCCCCGTGAACGGTTTTCCAAACGTCTGCGTTTGACCGCACGAAAAAGAAAAAAGAGCGATTTCAGGCTGGTCTCTTGCTCATAACCTGCTCAAGAATCGCCGCGGACACAAAACCGGCCGACCCGGTTGTCTCCACGACACGGCCCTGTCCGAGTCACGGAAGCGAAAGGAGCAGTACCATGGACAAGAAAATTCTGAACTGGATGTTGGCGATTGCCGCCACCCTGCTGCTGGCCGCCTGCGGCGGCGGAGGCAGCGGATCATCCACCACAAACCCCAACCTCACCGGCATCACTGGCGGCATCGCTGCCGATCCCTATATTACGGGTGCGGTCTTTGAAGAGATTGCCGAAGACGGCGTCACAGTCCTTCAGCGCGCCTCGACCGCGAGTGACAGCCAGGGCCGCTTTGAATTCGCCCGTCCCCTGACCAAAGGCTCGACCGTGCGCATCAAGCCGTCCCAGCGCGGCAACCACGGCCTGACCGCCTACACCGGCATGGTCAAGGCTATTGTCAACCAGAGCGGAACCCGCCTCGTGGTCACACCGCTGACGACCCTGGTAGCCGACGGTTCGACGCCGGCAGAGGTTGTTCAGCTGTGCCGGGATGCCGGCATCAGCATCAGCGCCGACCAGATTGACGACGACCCCATGGCTCCGCTGCTTGGTTCCGGCACCGTCAGCGACACCGACCTGGCGCTGCTGCAGGCCAACATGGTAATCAACGCCGTGCTGGAAGCACAGGGCAGCACCAGCCCTGCACCGGCGACCCTGGCGGTTTCCATCGACACCACCCTGCTGCAGGAAATGGCCTCGGCCATCAAGTCGCTGGTCAACAGCTCCGTCATATCCCAGATCAAACAGGACCTGTCCCAGGACCCGGCGTTAACGACCCCGGTTCAGGTTGAGGACATTCTGGTGGCCGCGGCCGAACAGGCCAAGACCCTGATCGACCAGGCCCGGACCCGAATGCAGTCCGGGGGCATCCGCAATGGTGATCTGTCCGGCCAGGTTCCCAACCTGATTGCCAGCCTGCCGCAGACGACCAAAGATGTCGCCATGACCAACCAGGGCGGGAGTGGCGGCGGCAACACCCTCGACGGTGCCGCTCTGTACGCCAACAACTGTGCGGCCTGTCATAGTGACCTGGCCAACACCAGCAAACCCAACCGAACCGCCAGCCAGATCCAGGCGGCCATCGACAACAACATCGGCGGCATGGGCAGCGTCGCTTCGTTGACGACTGCCGAAGTTCAGGCAATTGCCGATGTTTTGGCCACCGGAAGTACCGGTGGTGGCAACACCGGTGGGGGCGGCAACACCACCCCGGACGGAATCGCGCTGTACAACAGCGAGTGCGCCGGCTGCCACGGCACCCTGGCCAACACCAGCAAACCGGGCCGTACTGCATCCCAGATCCAGGCGGCCATCGACAACAACGTCGGGGGCATGCAATTCCTCAACACCCTGAGCGCCGCCGAAGTCCAGGCGATCGCCGATGCCCTGCCTGCCGGCAATACCGGTGGCGGTGGCGGCAACACCGGCGGTGGTGGCAACACTACCCCGGACGGCCCGACCCTGTACGCCGACAACTGCGCCTCCTGTCACGGCACCCTGGCCAACACCAGCAAGCCTGGCCGTACTGCATCCCAGATCCAGTCGGCCATCGACAACAACGTCGGCGGCATGCAATTCCTCAACACCCTGAGCGCCGCCGAGGTCCAGGCGATCGCCGATGCCCTGCCGGCCGGCAATACCGGTGGCGGTGGCGGTGGCCCCGACTACAGCGACTGTACCGCGTGTCATGCCCAGCCGCCCAACGGCAACAGCTTCCCCAACACTGCCGGGGCGCATGCTGCGCACAAGGCCCTGCCGGGCGTGGGGACCGACTGTTCGGTCTGTCATACAGGCCGCGACCACAACGGCCAGGTTGACCTTGGCTTCCCAACCGCCTTTGATGCCAAGAACGGCGTCGCCACCGACAACGGCAATGGCACCTGCAGCAACATCATCTGCCACGGCGGCAAGACAACACCGGACTGGTGGAACGGTAGCATCAACGTCAACAGCCAGTGCACCAGCTGCCACGCTTCGGGCACCACAGCCTACAACAGCTACAACTCCGGCAAGCACTCGAAGCACATCGGCAAGGGCTACGCCTGCACGGTCTGCCACAACACCGCCAAGATGGGCAGCCACTTCGGCGACCTGACCACCAGCAGTTTCGAGACCGACCCCGCCAGCACCATCGGCGGTGGCAGCACCAAAGTCGGCAGCTACGACGGCCGCAACTGCAGCAATATCCAGTGCCACGGCGGCAAGAGCTGGTAAGCCGACATTCGTGACTCACAACCCGAAGGGGGTGCCAGCCGGCACCCCCTTCCCTTTTTTTCCGATCATGCTATAGTCGCGCGTCATGAATGACGCCCCCCTGCACATCGTTCTGGTTGAACCGGAGATCCCCCCGAATACCGGCAATGTCGCCCGCCTGTGCGCCGCCACCGGCATCGTTCTCCACCTGGTTGAACCCCTTGGCTTTTCCATCGATGACCGGCATCTGAAGCGCGCCGGCCTCGATTACTGGCCCGCCGTGCGCCTCAAGCTCTGGCAGAGCTTCGGACAGCTGCGCCATGCCCATCCCGACGCAAGGTTCTGGTACACCTCGAAAACCGCGAAAAAATGTTACACAGAGGCCAATTTTCGCAAGGGAGATTTTCTGGTCTTCGGCAAGGAGACGGTGGGTTTGCCCAAAGAATTGCTGGAAGGTGAAGCGGATCGCTGCCTGCGCATCCCGATTCCAACGGGCAAGGTACGAAGCCTCAACATGTCGACCGCCGTCGGCATCGTTGCCTACGAGGCCCTCAGACAGACCGGCCAACTGGCCTGACACCTGTTACAGGTGTCGCTGCTCCCACTCAAGCAGCCAGGATTTGCTAGCCAGCCCGCAGCCGCCACTGTAGCCACCCTGGCGACCGCCGGCCGCCAGAACGCGGTGGCAGGGTATGATCAGCGGCCAGGGGTTGCGCGCCATGGCACTCCCCACGGCACGGGCGGCCCCCGGTGAACCTGCGAGACCGGCCAGTTCGCCGTAACTGACCGTCCTGCCGTAGGGGACATGG
>RFIO01000222.1 GCA_003695205.1 Deltaproteobacteria bacterium | reverse complement strand
GGCGCGCAACCTGGCCAGCCCCAACATTCTCGACATGCTGGAGATGGCCGGCGGCTACGCCCTGCACGAGCTGGCACCGCCGAAGGGATTTGTCGGCAAGAGCCTGATCGAGCTTGACCTGCGGCGGCGCTACAACATCCTGGTGCTCGGCATCAAGGACGTGCTCACCGACGAGTTCGTCCTCATGCCCGAAGCCGACCGCAAACTCAAGGACAGCGACGTGCTGCTGGTGCTCGGCCAGGCAAAGGACGTCGACCGGGCGATGAAGCTCTGAACAAAACGGGGACACCTCTCCCTCAAAGGGAATGTCCCCGTTGCTGGTTTTGGCCGCCGGAGTTTTATCCGGCGGCGATTCAGGATTCGGTTCAGGAACGCTCGCAGTTCTCCCCGGCCCAGTTCTGCAACCGGTCGCCGGACTTCACCTTGAGCGTGGTATGGTCGCACGAAATGACCTCGCCGTGCTGATGGGTCACCTGGTGTTCCACTTCACGCACCCTGCCTTCCTCGACATCGCGGCAGAGCCTGCGGACATCCTTGCGTTTCATCAAACCACTCCTTTCGCCTCTGCTTAACCCCACCTACTGGTTTTATTATACCCGAAGTGGCGAATACTCGCGGGGGCGCCCTGGCCCGGCATGGTCAAAATCGTCGCTATTGGGCGGCGGCGGCCTCTCCCGTTCGCGTCCGGTTCCGGCGTGCTCCACCCCGTACGCGCAGGGCGAGCAGGTTGCCGAACAGGATCATCGGCACCCCGGCGACGGCCGGCCCGCTCCAGCGGTAGCCCTCCCAGACGGTCGAGAGCAGAAGCGCCACCAGCGGGAAGATGAGGCTGGCATAGGCGGCGCGGGGAGCGCCGATGCGGCCGATGAGGGTCAGGTAGCAGCCGAAGGCGACGATCGAACCGAACAGTGCCAAGTAGACGAGGGAGAGCAGGTAGGGGGCCGATGTGTCAAACTGCATCGGCTTGCCGAGCAGCAGCGCGCCGACCAGCATGGCTACCGCGCCGTAGAACATCCCCCAGGCGTTGGTGGCGAAGACCGGCAGGCCATGGCGCTGGTTGCGCGCCGAGAGGATGTTGCCGAGGGAGGCGAGGTAGCTGGCAGCAAAGGCCAGACCGACACCGAGCAGACCGCTGCCGCCGGCGCGAAAACCGGCCAATTCGGGCCAGAAGACCAGCCCGAGGCCGGCCACCCCCAGCAGCGCGCCGACCAGTACCCGAGGCTCGACCGGAGCGCCGAGCAACAACGCGCCGTTGAAGACGTTCATGAAGACGATGGTCGAGAAGATCACCGCCACCAGGCCGCTGGCCAGGTGCTGTTCGGCCAGGTAGAAGAGCAGGTAGTTGCAGGAGAAGAGTGCCAGCCCCTGCAACAGGATGAAGCCGTGCTCGCCGCGCGTAAAACGCAGCCGGTGACCGGACAGCCGGCACCAGGCGAAGAGCAGCAGCGCCGCCAGCAGGAATCGGTAGCCGACCGAGAGCATCGGATCGACGCTGCCGAGCTGGAAGGTGATGGCCAGCCAGGTCGAGCCCCAGATCAGCACCGTGGCGGCGAACAGCAGCAGGTTGCTCACGAAGCCCTGTCCCCCTGCATTTCACCGGCGAGACGGCCCAGGGTCGCCAGGGTTCCCTCCAGTTCCGGCGTCCAGAAGGCCGCGTTGAGGCGCAGGCAGTTGCGGAACCGGCCCGCGGCCGAAAAGAGTGGCCCCGGTGCGAAGGTCATGCCGTGGCGCATGGCGCGGGCGTAGAGGCGCAGGGCATCAATCCCTTCCGGCATCTCGACCCACAGCAGGTTGCCCCCCTCCGGTCGGGTGACGCGCGTTTCGGCCGGGAAGTGGCGGCCGATTGCCTCGGCCATGCCGGCCACCTGGCGCGCATAGATGCGGCGGATGCGGCGCAGGTGTTGGTCGTAGCCGCCGTTGGCGAGCAGCGCCGCCAGCGCCAGCTGGGTCGGTGCCGGCGAGGCGATGTTGGTCACCATCTTCAGCCGCTCGATCTGCGCCTGGTAGCGCCCTGGCACCATCCAGCCGACCCGGTAGCCCGGCGCAACGGTCTTGGAGAAGGAGGAACAGAGGATCACGTTGCCGTCCCGGTCCCAGGCCTTGGCGGCGCGCGGCCGTTCGCTGCCGAAGCCGAGGTCGCCGTGGATGTCGTCCTCGATCAGCGGGATGCCCCGCTCGGCCAACAGCGCCACCAGCTCCCGCTTGCGCTCCTCGGGCATGCAGGAGCCGAGCGGGTTGTGGAAATTGGGAATCGCCAGGCAGACCCGCACCCTGTTGTGGTCAAGAGCATAGCGCAGAGCCTCGAGGCTCATCCCTTCCTTCTGCGTCGCCGGGATCTCCAGCGCGCGCAGCCCGAGGGCCTGGATCTGCTGCAGGAAGTTGAAATAGACCGGCGACTCGACCACCACTGTGTCGCCCGGCCGGCAGAGGGCCTGCAGGGCGAGGAAAACCGCCTCGCTGCAGCCTGTGGTGGTGAGAATCTCGCCCGGGCGCACCGTACACCCGGAGACCAGCAGCCGCTTGGCGATCTCGGTGCGCAACCGCGCGCAACCCGGCGGCATGCTGTAGGCGACATGCTCCTGGGCATGGCGCCGCACCTCCTGCGCCAGCATGCGGCCGATACGCGCCACCGGCAAAAGCTCCGGGTTGGGAATCGCGCAACCGAACTGGACCAGGTCGGCACGCTCCGAGTCGCGCATCACCCGGTCGGCCAGCTCGGCGATACTGACCCCGGTCGGCTCGATCTCCCGCGCCTCGATCCGCGGGTCGCGCGGCAGCTCCGGCAGCCGGCTGCAGACATAATAGCCCGACTGCGGCCGCGCCTCGATCACCCGTCGGTCCTCGAGCAGCCCGTAGGCCTCCTTGACCGTGTTGATGCTCACCTGCAACTGGCGGCTCAGGCTGCGGATCGACGGCACGCGATCGCCGGGGCGGAAGGTCTGCTGTTCGACCAGGGCGGCGATGCGTTCGGCCACCTCAACGTAGAGTGGAGTGCCGGGAGTTTTGGCGAGGATCGGTACGGTCATGGGCTCATGCTAAGGCCTTCGCGCCCAGGGCGACAGGCACAGATGGGAGGAAGTTTGATGGACACAGTTTGCAAAAACCCTAACTGAGCCGGACACAAAAGCCAAGGGCTGTATCTGGTCCACCGTCGGGACCCGGCCTATATTGGCACCGAACCGCCCACCCTGTCGGAGTCTTCCATGCAACTGCTGCTGGCCAAAGGTGAAATCCTCAGCCTCGACAACCACCGGACAACCGTCGTCTACTGCCTGGACGGTCTTCTCTGGCTCACCCGGCCGGGCGACAGCCGTGACCACCTGTTGCGCCCGGGGCAGCAGTTCAGCCTTAAGACCTCGGCAAGGGTGGTGGTCATGGCGCTGGAGACCGGCCGGCTGGAACTGCGGTCGGCCGCCGGCAACCACGCCCTCAGGCTGTTTCGACTCCCGTCCGTCACCGCCCGGTAAACCCGGGACAGCTCCCCCTTTGTGCAAACAAAGAGGTGAGCCTTTGCGGCTCATCGCTACCGACTTTCAGCTGTTTTTCAGGAAGACCGGTCGGCCTCAGGCAGCGGCCAGACCCTGTCGCGCCAGGCCCACGGCGAGCAGCAGCATCATCAGGCCGATACCGGTATCGAGAATGCGCCAGGCAATGCGACGCCGCAGCAGGGGGGCCAACACCGGACCGGCCAGGGCCAGGGTCAGAAACCAGGCGATCGACGCGGCGGCGGCCCCGCCGCCAAACGCCAGCCGCTCAGCCACGGGGTAGCGGCCACCGATACCGCCGATCAGCAGCAGGGTGTCGAGGTAGGCGTGCGGGTTGAGGAAGGTGACTGCCAGGGTCGTCAGGACGATGGCGCGGCGTCCGGCCGGGCCGGCCGCGCCGGTCTCAAGACGGCCGCCGCGCAGGGCAGACCTGAGCGAAAGCGCGCCGTAACCGGCCAGGAAGAGGGCTCCGGCCCAACTGATCCAGCGGACCCATTCCGGGCTCGCGCTCAACAGCTGCCCCATGCCCGCCAGTCCCAGGCCGATGAGCAGGATGTCGGCGCTGGCGCAGATCAGGGCGATGAGCATCGCGTGGTTGCGGCGCACGCTCTGGGTGAGCAGAAAGGCATTCTGGGCGCCGATGGCGATGATAAGCCCGGCGGATACGGCAAATCCCTGCAGAAAGATGGTCATGGGTTCCTCCCGG
>RFIO01000029.1 GCA_003695205.1 Deltaproteobacteria bacterium | reverse complement strand
GCGGCCGGCAACGGCGTAGCTGGCATCGGCCGACTCCAGGGCCGTTGCGTCATCCTCGGCATGCCTGGAAGCGACCTCATCAAGGGTGGCGGTAGGCACGAAACCGTTGGCGTAGGGATTGATCCCCTGGGCCCGCAGTTCATCGACTTTGTCAAGACGCTGTCTGCGAATATCGCTGCTTTCTTCCATGGTTCCTCGATCCGGCGCACAGGTTCGCTGTGCGCCTCAAGCTTTACTTCAATGCTGTTTTTCTGCCGGGCTCACCCCTGGCTGCCCAGCAGGTAGGCCTCTATGAAACCGTCCAGATCACCGTCGAGCACGGCGTCGGTGTTGCTGACTTCGTAGTTGGTGCGGTGATCCTTCACCATCCGGTATGGATGCAGAACGTAGGAACGGATCTGGCTGCCCCAGGCGATCTCCTTCTTGTCACCGGCCAGGGCGGCAGCCTCTTCCTCCTTTTTGCGCAGTTCCAGCTCGAACAGTCGCGCCTTGAGCTGCTTCATGGCCACGGCCCGGTTCTTGTGCTGGGAACGCTCGTTCTGGCAGGACACCACGATCCCTGTCGGAATGTGGGTAATGCGGATGGCCGAATCGGTCTTGTTGACGTGCTGCCCGCCGGCACCGCTGGCCCTGTAGGTATCGACCTTCAGGTCCTTTTCCTGGATATCGACCTCGACATCATCGCTCAGTTCGGGAAAGACAAACACCGAACAGAAGGAGGTATGGCGGCGCGCGCTCGAATCGTAGGGCGATATGCGCACCAGACGGTGGATGCCCTTTTCGGCCCGCAGCCAGCCGTAGGCGTAGTCGCCGGAAACCGTGAAGGTCACCCCCTTGACCCCGGCTTCCTCACCTGGCTGATAGTCGGTGATTTCGGTTTTGAAGCCGCGCCGCTCACAGAAGCGAAGGTACATGCGCAGCAGCATTTCAGCCCAGTCCTGAGCCTCGGTTCCGCCGGCTCCGGCATTGATGCTGACAATAGCGTTGTTGGCATCATATTCGCCGCTGAGCATGCGGGCGAACTCCATCTGACCGACGGTCTTTTCGATGTCAGGCAGAAGCGCCCGCACCTCGGTCAGGGTCTCTTCGTCCTCCCCCTCTTCCCCCAGTTCACAAAGAACCTGCAGGTCTTCAAGTTCCTGCCAGGACGATTCCCAGGACTCCACGGTCTTCTGCAGGCTGGTGCGCTCACGCAGAAGCTCCTGGGATTCGTCACCCCGGTCCCAGAAATCGGGTCTGGCTATTTCCGCTTCAAGTTCCTGGATGCGTTCCTTCTTGCTGTCGAGGTCAAAGATACCTCCTCAGCTCGACGAGCTTTTCCTTCAGGGATTCAATACGTTCCTTTTCGTCTCGAAACATGGCTT
>RFIO01000028.1 GCA_003695205.1 Deltaproteobacteria bacterium | reverse complement strand
GGCGTAAAGCGCCCCGCCGGAAACACCAAGCAGGGCGAAGCGGTTCAATTTGAGAAAGTCGGCAACGACAGCGACATCGGATGCCCAGGAGGCGAGGCTGCGCCCGGGCCGCGGGTCGGAAACGCCGTAGCCGGGACGATCGATGGCGACCAGTTTCAGGTCATTTTGCCTGGCGGCCTCGGCGACAAGACCGGCTTCAAGCCGGCTGCCCGGAAGACCGTGCTGGTAGATAACCGGCAGGCCCTGTTCGGATCCGAACAGGGCGACCCCGAGGCGACGGTCGCCGCACTCCACGGCAAGATCGCGGACAAGGCTGGGATGTGACGCGTTCACGACCCCAAGGGTATCAGTCGATACCGACAAACAGCTTGATATACTGCAGGCGTTCGAAGGTTTCGGGCTGCTGGCTGCGCGACCGGCTCAGCAGACCGCGACAGGCGCCAAGGTTATCGAACCCCTTGCGGTCCATCCATTCCTCGAGTTCCCGGCGCATCACCTGAAGATGGTCAACACCATGCTTGTAAAGCGCCGAACAGACCTGTACGACGGTTGCGCCGGCCAGAAACTGCTTGGCGGCATCGATGCCGGTGTGGATGCCGGTGGTCGCAGCGATATCGGCACCGATTCGGCCGTAAAGCAGGGAAACCCAGCGCAGGGCGGTATGGATTTCCTCGGAATTGCTGTAGGGATTGCCGGCACGCGGTTCCAGTTTCTCCACATCGATATCGAACTGGTAGAAACGGTTGAAAAGTACCAGGGCATCGGCCCCCTGCCAGACGATCTTGCCGCCGGTTTCCCCGGGACCGCACCAGCCGACGGTAAACGGTGGCGCTTCCTGGCGGTCGGCGGTCAACTGGCTGGCAAACTGGGCAAAGGAGCTGAAATAGGGGCCGACCTTCATGGCGACCGGGAGGCTGACCCGGGATTTGACCTCGTGCAGAATCCGGTAGTAGGCCTGTTCGACCTCGTCGGCGCCGGTGCGGCTGTCGGTCGGCATCAGGGCGACGTTCAGCTCAATGGCATCGGCACCGGCCTTTTCCAGCTTGGCGGCATAGTCTCCCCAGCGCTCGCCGGAAACACAGTTCATGCTGGCGATGACCGGAACCGACACCGCCTTTTTCGCGTCACTGACCAGTTGCAGGTAGTCGCGCGGCCCGAGTTCGACGCCGTAGCCCTGCAGGTATTCGATCGCCTCACCTCCGTAGAGGCCGTCGGCGCTGTCGGCCATGCGGTCGGTTTCGGCCAGGATCTGCTCCTCGAACAGCGACTTGAGCACGATGGCGCCGGCACCGGCTTCGGCGCAGCGGCGGATGCCATCCAGGCTGCCGGTCAGGCTGGAACTGGCAACAACGAAGGGATTCTCCAGGGACAGGCCCAGGTAGGTGGTCGAAAGATTGGCCATAGCGTCATTTACCTCGCACTGCAGAAATTTTGCGCAAGAATAGCGCAAACACACGTTAAAAGGCCAGACCAATCAGCCCAGGGCGGCACAGCACGCCCGGCCGTGCCGCCCCATGATGATACCGGTCGTCCTGCTGCTCCGGAACAGGATGATGCGAGCAGGGACCAGCCGTCACTTCACCGGACCGGTGAAAATCCAGTCGTTGCTGATAACCGCCTGGTGGCACTGGATGCAACCCTTGACCTTGCCTTCCTTGAGTACCTTGCCGTCGGGGGCGTACTTGGCCCAGAACCAGTCCCCGGCTTCGCTGTCAAAGCCCGACACCCGGTACATGACCGTTACGGCCGCCAGTTTTTTCTCCGGGCTGTAGTTTTCCTTGACCACAAAGGCTCCGTTGGGAAGCATCCCCTTTTTCGACTGAATCGCAGCCAGGGCATCGGGACTGACGTAAGTCGTCAGCCAGGCCCCGTGCGGGTGTCGCCCCTTGTAGAGCTTGTCCTTGCCGGGAAAGAGCGGCCAGGATGTGTATCCGGCGTCCTTCAGGTAAATCCATACCGCCTTGCCATCGGGAGCCGGGCGTTCCCCCCCGGCCAGAACCGGGAAGCTTCCCGACAGAGCCAGCACAAGCAGCGCGACAACGGCCAGCAACAGTCCTCTCCTCTTCATCTCCGTTCCCCTTTCTCCCCCGCAGGGGAAATCCCCCGGTTCGGCATGAATCGGGATAATCTATCCTGACAGCTGCGAGCTGAAGAGACTGTCATCCCGACGACATTGCCCGGGGGCCCTGCTCGGCCGGGTTTCCGGACAACTGCCCCGGCCGCAGCAGCACCAGGGTCCGGTAACCGGTCTCCAGCAGACCGGCGCGCTTGAGCCGGCCCAGCTCTTCGGCCACGGCCTCGCGCGAAGCGCCGATAAGGGTCGCAAGATCCTTCTGGGTCAGCCGCAGATGCACATGTCCCCGGTCATCCCGCAGGCCGTGGCGTTCCCCCAGTTCGACCAGGGCCAGGCGCAGGCGCTCACCAAGCGGCCGGAAAGCCAGATCCTCGAGGCGCCGTTCCAGGCGGCGGAGCCGGAATCCGACCAGCTTGACCACCCGGAAGGCAAGTTCCGGCGTCCGGTTCAGCACCTGTTCGAAAAGAGAGCGCGGAAAGGTGCACACCAGGCTGTCGACCACGGCTTCGGCGGCATGACTGCGGTGGGTCTCGCCGGTCAGGGAGAGCTCTCCGAACACCTCTCCCGGGCCGAGGATGTCAAGGATGATGTCCCGCCCGTCGACATTTGTGCGCAGCAGGCGCACCTGGCCTTCCTTGACCAGATAGACCGTATCACTCGGGTCGTCGGCCAGGTAGAAACGATGCTGCCGGTGACAATTGAACATACGCCCGGCATCGGCCAACAGCCGCAGGCTCTGCTCGGGCAGCCCCCGAAACAGGTCGGCACGTTTTAGATACCAGAGTTTCGTCTCCATAAAACCGGCAACCTCCGGATGGGCGTTCCCCCAGCGGGTTTTCATAAACTATAGCAGGGGAACCGCGACCGGGAGCAAAACGCCTCCGACGGCACATGACGATTGATTCCTGGCTCCGGCTGGCCTAAGCTTGTCTGGCCGAACGGAGATTTGCGCCGATGAAACTGGAACGCTTCGCCCTGCTGCTGCTTGTAATATTATTGGCCTTTTACGCCGGCTGGTACCTGTACGACACCATCGACATGGGACAGGAGCAGACCGTCGCGCCTCCGCCCCCCGCGCCGGCAGCAAGGCAACCGGAAAATCCGCTGCCGCAAAGCGCACGCATTCCGATGCCGCCCCGTCATCCCGTCTCGCTGCCGGAAAAGACGGAAACAACCGGGCAACCCGAAGAGCCGCCCCTGCCCCAGAAG
>RFIO01000221.1 GCA_003695205.1 Deltaproteobacteria bacterium | reverse complement strand
TCCGCTGACCATTCTCAACCCGAAAGGGCTGCCGACCCCGGCGGTGCTGACTTTTCACGACGCCCAGCATGAGTTTCTCCCCGAGATGTTGCCTGCCCGGGAGCTGCGCCGCCGCAGGCGAACCTACGGTTCCTCTCTGGCGGAGGCGAAGATTGTCATTGCTATTTCCCGACACGTCAGGGCCTCTCTTGTCGAACGCTTCCAGGTTCCGGATCATAAAATAAGGGTCATCTACCACGGCATCGATCAAATTTTTTCGGAAAAGCCCGATGGCAGGGAAGAGGACGTGGCAGGCAAATACGGAATCCGCGGTCGCCCCTTCATGATCTACCCCGCCTCAACCTGGCCGCACAAAAATCACGCGACCCTGCTGTGCGCCTTCCGGAAGTTTGTTGCCGAAGTCGACGATGCCGGCGAGGCAATGCTGCTTCTTACCGGGGGCAGGAAGAATGCGCATCCCGACCTGGTCAGGGACATCGCCAAATTGGAGCTTGAAGACCGGGTTGACTGGCTGGGTTACATTCCGCGGGAGGATCTCGCCAGCCTTTACCGTATGGCCCGGATGATGGTCTTCCCCTCACTCTTTGAGGGATTCGGCCTGCCGGTGCTGGAGGCCCAGGCCAGCGGCTGTCCGGTCTTGTGCTCATCGGCGTCGTCGCTGCCCGAAGTGGGAGGTGATGCCGCCTGTTATTTTGAACCGACCAGCGTCTCGGATCTGGTGGCCTGTATGACCCGGCTCTGGCTGGACCCCGGCGAGCGTGAGCGCATGCGCCGGTCCGGTCTGAAACGGGCGGCCCGGTTCACCTGGACGGAAACGGCCCGGCAGACAGTCGCGGCTTACCAGGCCGCAGTCAGGGCCGGCGGGGTGGGGAGGCCGGATTGAGGCGGAGAATTGCCGGGCTCAAGATGCTCGACAGGACTGTTGGCAAACTGTTGAGTTGTCTCCTTCCTTCGGCGGGGCATGGTCCTTTCGTTGGTTGTCTCCGAAGGGCTCTCTTCATCCGCCCCGGTGGTATCGGTGATGCGGCTTTGTTGGCTCCTGCGATTCGGGCGCTGCGAACGCAGTATCCCGGCTGTCGCATCGATGTACTTGCCG
>RFIO01000220.1 GCA_003695205.1 Deltaproteobacteria bacterium | reverse complement strand
GGAAGCATCAGGTCGTCGAGATCGTTGCTGATGCGGTTGACCAGTTGCAGGTCAATGTGTTTGCCGAACAGGGCCAGGTCGATGTCGGAACCGGGCCTGCCTGTCCCCAGGGCTCTGGAGCCGTAAATCAGTGCCTTGTCAACCTGCGGGTAGCGCGCCAGTACCGCACGGATACGCGCAATGACATCATCCTCGAGCCCGTAGATCAACGGTCCGCCCCCTGTTTTTCGGCCAGTTCGAGCATGCGGTCGCGAAAGGACAGAAAAACGGGGTGGTAGGCGGTGAGAATGGCGCGGGTAATCTCGTCGGCGGTTTCCTGGTTGTAGGTGTGTGAGGTTTTGTTTCGGCTGGCCAGCATATCCATCCAGATCTGCCCGTCACGGATGATGCCGGCCTGGAACGCCTTGCGGATACAGTCCCGCGAACCGAAAATGTCCTGCTCCCCCTGATACTCGAGATAGTTCCTGAGGGTTTTCCACGCCAGTTCGAAGGTGTATTCGAACGCCTTGATCAGCCCCTGCTGTTCCAGGTCCGTCAGGTCCCCCTTGTCGATGAATTTCTGCAGTTGTGCCAATGCGCTCTGGTAATTGTTGAAGCGCTGCAGCCAGCGGATATCCTGCGTCATCGCGACCTCCTGTCACATCGGCGTCAGTTTAGCAGGGGCCGGGACGTTCGTCTATCGGAAGGGTGGCGAAAGGCGAAGGGCCTGGATGTCTGCCACGGCCCGTACGGATAAAAATCCGCGCAAAGCCGCGTGAATCTGTGGACAATAAGCCTTTGATGTTGCCGGGTGAGCCGGAACGCGGCTAAGGGCTAATCAATCGGTTCGATACGCAGATCGTCGAACAGCACGGGCACCCGGTCGGCGGGGCCGTCGAGGAAGAGGATCAGGTGGATCATGCCGGCCTTCGGGCCGGTGGTGAAATCGAATGTCACATCCTCCCAATCGTGGTCCCCTTCGAGGCTGATGCCCACTTTGCTGCGCAGAAGGTGCTGTTTTTCCTGTTCCGCGTCAAATTGATTCCCGATCCACAGAAACTGGTCGAATTCCTGAACACCGATGCCGGTGCGCACCTTGTCGGGCAGCTGACAGCGGATGCGGGCGCTGATCCGGTAGGTCTGTCCCGGCTGGACCGCCAGGGG
>RFIO01000219.1 GCA_003695205.1 Deltaproteobacteria bacterium | reverse complement strand
GAGCCCTTCCTCGAGCATGCCGATATCGTCAAGCTCGACATCCAGGGTGTCGAAAATCTGACGGAGGAGGTGCGCGCGCTGCGCCGGCACAAGGTGCGGCTGCTGGCGGAGAAGGTCGAGACCTATGAGCAGTACGAGCAGTGCAAGGAGCTGAACTTCGACCTGTTTCAGGGCAACTTCTTCCGCAGGCCGGATGTCGTGGAGGGACGCAAGCTGCCGGAGTCGAAGCTGGCCATCCTGCGCGCATTGCAGCAGGTGCTGACCGCCGAGGCGCTCGACGAGCTGCACGATGTTGTCAAGCAGGATGTCGGGCTTTCCTACCGGCTGCTGAAATACATCAATTCCGCCGCCTTCGGCCTGCGTCAGGAGGTGGCCTCGATCGAGCAGGCGATGAGCCTGCTGGGGCTGAACAAGTTGCGGCGCTGGCTGTCGCTGCTGGCGCTGACGTCGCTGGGCGACGGCAAGCCGACGGAGCTGGTGAAGACGGCGCTGTATCGGGCGCATTTCCTCGAATCGCTGGCAGGACTGCTGGGCGAGCGCGAGACCGGCGACGATTTCCTGCTCGGCATGTTCTCGGTACTGGATGCGCTGCTGGATCAGCCGATGGAGCAGGCGCTGGAGGATCTGTCGCTGCCGGGCGAGGTGCGGCAGGCCCTGCTCGACGATAGCGCGCCGATGGCGCACAAGCTTAAGCTGGTGCTCGCGCTCGATGCCGGCGACTGGGAGGCCGTTAATGCCTGGTGCCTGAAGCATCCTCGGGTCAAGGTGACCGATCTGACACGGGCGCAGGTCGAGGCCATGGCCTGGGCGGATGCACAGATGTCGGCGTTGTCCGCCTGAATCCCGGCTCACCCCACATTGTTCAAACTCGGAGGCAGCAGCTAGTCTGGCCGGGTGATTGCCCGTCTTCTGCTAATTCGGCTGCTGCAAGCCGTGCCGACGCTGCTCGGCGTGGCCACCCTGGTCTTCTTTCTGTTGCACATGGTTCCCGGCGATCCGGTGGATGCGTTGCTCGGCGAAACGGCGCTGGCCACCGATCGCGAGGCCCTGCGCCATGCGCTGCGTCTGGAT
>RFIO01000218.1 GCA_003695205.1 Deltaproteobacteria bacterium | reverse complement strand
GCGGTCTGGTCAGCAGGTCGGCCAGCCCGGATGCGGCGGACCTGTCCCACTGCGCCGCCATCATCGGATGCAGCCCCGGCGCGGCCAGCACCCGCGGATTCTTGCCGGCGAGGGCTGTCAGCACGGGCCAGCCGTCCCGGTCGACTCCGGGAATCAGCCAGTTACCCACTCCTGCGGCGGTCGCCTGCTCAAGCGCCTCGCCTGGAGCAATGCCGTCTCCGAGGCGATCGAGGTGAACGTGGCTGTCAAACAGGCTTCCCGGCGCAAACATGGCCCATGCTAGCACATCCGGCCGGGGGGCAGGAAGCGCGCTTTTGCTTGCCTGGGAGGCTAACGCGTGGTAGTTACAAATGAATTCCCTCTCAAATCCGACCTGGGAGTCGCGCCATGGCAGCACGTTCCGGCAGTAGCCTGTCCTACCTGAAAAAGGTCTTCTTCTTCACCCACGCCACAGGCATCGGCGCCGGGCTGCTTTTCCCCCTGGCCATCCGCCCGCTGTTCGGACCACAGGCCACCAGTCCCGGCTTTCTGTTCAGCTGTCTTGTCATGGGCTACGTGGTCGGCGCCGCAATGTTCTTCTTCGTCCGCTTCACCCTGAAAAAGCAGCTGCGCCAGCAGCTCGACCTGCTCAGACCCCTGACCGGCGAAGTTGAAATCCGGGATGAGTCGGTCGAGGCCCTGCACGAGGCGGTCGCGACTTCGGTCAGCCAGGTCGAATCCCTGGTGCAGGACCTGCTTTCCACCATCGGTGAATTCGTCCCCCTCTACCGGGCCATGGCCGACGGCAGCCGCTATCTTTCCGATCGCGCCAACGAAGGCCTGCAGGCCGCCCTGGAGACCGAGCGCAAGGTCGGGGCGATGGAATCGCGTCAGCAGGAGGTTGCCGGCCTGGTACAGCAGCTGACCAGTCGCACCCAGGACGAGGCCTCGATGTCGCGTGAACTGTCGGCCTCCCTCGAAGAGATGGCCGCCGCCATGGACCACTCGACCGCCAAGTTCCTCGAAACCTCGGCAAGCGTGGACGAGCTGGCCGCCAGCGTGGTGGAGGTATCCAGCCAGGCCGAGGCCATCGCCCGCAACGTTGAGGGGACAGCCCAGGATCTCGACGACACCCGTTCGGCCCTGCAACAGATTCGTGAGGGGGTGCAGAACAGCGCCCGCCAGGCCGAGGCCGTCCAGAAGGACGCCGAAAGCGGCATGGACGTGGTACGCAGGGCCATCGACGAGATGGACCGCATCGAACAGGACAGCCAGCAGGCCCGTCAGGCCATGGAGCGCCTGGCAAATCAGACAGGCGAAGTCGCCAAGATCATTGAAGTGATTCGGGAGCTGGTCTCCGACACCGAACTGCTCGCCTTCAACGCCGCCATTATAGCGGCCAAGGCCGGCGCCGAAGGAAAGGGCTTCTCCGTGGTCGCCGACGAAATTCGCGACCTGGCCGACCGCACCACCACCAGCGCCCAGGAAATCCAGAAAATCGTCAAGGCGATCGGCCAGGAGACGCGCGAGGTGACCAGCGCCGTCGATGCCACCGGCCGGCGGATCGAAAACGGCAAACAGCTCTCCCGCTCGGCGGGCGAGGCCCTGGAGAAGATCATCAACAGTTCACGTGAGGCCGCCCGGGCGTCCGAGGAAATCGCCACCACCACCGGCTCCCAGGCGGAAAAGGCCGGCATTCTGCTCGAGGACGCGGGGCACAGCCTGCGCTCGGTCAAGGCGGTGGCCCGTGCCATTCAGGAACAGCAGGCCGCCATCGCCCGGATCCAGGAGGGGGTCACCCAGATGAAGGCTGCCTCCGACCAGATCGCCCGCGGCATGGAAGAACAGGTGCAGGCCAACCGCGACTTCGACAAGGGATTGGCCGACCGCGAACGCCAGGTCAGCGCCATCCAGGAGGCGGTCGAATTCCAGCGCGAACTGGCCCAGAAGGTCTTCGACCACTTCGCCACCTCCCAGGACCGCCTGCGCAAGAACGCCGAACGCGCCGG
>RFIO01000217.1 GCA_003695205.1 Deltaproteobacteria bacterium | reverse complement strand
GCAGATCGACGCCGTCGGCGGCGAAGGCGTCAACGATGGCCTGTGGGTCATCCAGCCGCCAGCTGCGACCGTCACGGCCGGTGATGACGGGGCCGGCCGGCAAAAGCTCGATCCAGTCAGGGACATCGGCCGGCTTTTCAAAGGCAAAGTTGAGCGCGACTTCAACGGTCTGTTGGGTCATGTCTGGTCCTCTCACCTACGGTGCGTCAGACGCACCGTAGCAGGCTCTTTGCGGGCAAACACGGTGAAGGCCTTCACTGCCTGCATGCGGAACCGTGTTTAAACCCTGTTTAAAATTCTCTGTATTGCGCGTTCTTTTTAAATCCATACCTTGATAGCCCTTAAACACCCTTCGCCCGTTACAGCGGCGATTTTCAGCGCCGGCCTTTGAGCAGGTGCCGGATGGCGGCGGCGCGGATGGCCTGCCAGTCTTCGTCTTGCACCAGCAAAAAAGGCCTGGCCGGAATGGTGCTGCCTGGATGGTTGACTCTGGCGCGGTACCCGATGCCCGGGATGTTGAGGGCCCTGGCCCGCTTCGGCTTGATGACGTGCGGGCCAATGCGGCCGCCGAACTGGTGGATGGCGGCATAGACCACGTTGGTGCCCACAGAGGCATGACGATCGCTGACGCGGGTGGTGATCGAACGACGCAGCCTTCCTGTGTCGACCAGGGTTTCGCCGCCGGTGCGCTTGACCCGGCCCGAGACAGGCCAATGGCGCGGGCGGCCGCCTGAGGCGAAGTTCTTGTCGACCGATCGGCGCAAAATCTCGGCCGCCTCGGCGTAGAAGGGGCGCAGGTGGGCCAGCTGCCGGTGCAGATCGTTCAGCAGCTTGTCAATCGGTCTGGTGTCGATGTCGACGCGGATTTGCATAACCGTTTACGCCCTGTTAAAGTTATGAAGAGCGGGGTGACAGCAGGAAATTTTCGGCGTTGCCTGCGGCGTCACCAGGCCCGCCTGGGGCGATATGGTGGGGAGTAGCCGGCCACCCACCCCGCTTATTCCACTTCCCCAAGCAGCAGTTCATACTGTCGCTTCTTCGTCAGTTCCTCCTTCGGAACCCGACCGGCTGTCAGCACGAAATTGACGGTGCCCTTCTTCTTCAATGTGTAGTTGACCTCGACCACAATCTTGCCCTTCTGCTCTGCTAAAAGGCTGGTGATGTAGAGCAGATTTTGCTTGCGCCGGTCGAACAGCACGGCTTCGGGGCTTGCCAGGATCTCCGGCAGGCGCAAAAAATCCGCGGCGTCAAGGGCCGATGACCCCTTTGCCTCGCGCACAGAGTGCACAACCCGCTTGTCGTTGATGACGATAACGGCCGTTTCGGCCTCGATCCCCCTGTCGGCCAGGGCCTGCAGCACCTGGGGATGGATCCACCCGACAGGGTAGGCTTCGCCGCGCTTGGCCCTGTTTTGGACAACCTCTTCGGCCCACCTCCGGAACGCCTCGCCGCGCAGCGGCGTGGTCGCCATGGCGGCGACGAACATGTCGCGAAGTTGAGGATGCAACGCCTGGGCGGCCTGATACAGTTCGGTCTCCAGCGCCCAAACCGCCTTGCCCGGATGATGGGCAAACCCGGGGTCTGGCATCAGCGGCCGGGCCGG
>RFIO01000216.1 GCA_003695205.1 Deltaproteobacteria bacterium | reverse complement strand
GGGTGGGAACTTCATGGCGATGGCCCAGCGCGGCGCGCGCGTGGTGGCGCCCAGGCGCCGCTGCAGGTCGAGGCGGTTGACCTTGACGACCACGCCATCGATTTCGTAGGGCAGGTGGTCGCGCCGCCCCAGCCAGTGACGGTAGCAGGCGATCACCTCGTCGACGCCGCGGGCCAGCCGGGTCTGCTCCAGGTTGGTGCGCAGTCCCCATGCGCGCATCCGCTCAAGCAGCTGTTGCTGGGTTGCGACCTCGGCGCCGTCCAGCCGGCCGATGCCGTAGCAGAAGATGCGCAGGGGGCGTTTTGCCGTCTGCTTCGGATCGAGCTGGCGCAAACTGCCGGCGGCGGCGTTGCGCGGATTGGCGAAGACCGGTTCGCCATTTTCTTCGAGCTGGCGGTTGAAGCGCCGAAAATCCTCCAGCTCGATGTAGACCTCTCCGCGTACGTCGAGTACCTCCGGGCAGGGGGGCTGCAGCACCAGGGGGATGCTGCCGATGGTGCGCAGGTTGGCGGTGATCTCTTCGCCGGTCTGGCCGTCGCCCCGGGTCGTGCCGATGCTGAGACGGCCGGCTTCGTAGGTCAGTTCAACCGCGACCCCGTCGAGCTTGAGTTCGCACAGGTAGTCCACCGGTTCGTCGGTTTCGAGCAGGCGGCGGATGCGGGCATCGAACTCGCGAATGTCGGCAAAATCCCGTTCGTCTTCCTGGTGGCGGGCATTGTCGAGGGAGAGCATCGGCAGGGCGTGCCGCGCCTGTCTGAAGGCGTCGAGCGGCGCGCCTCCCACCCGGCGCGAGGGGGAGTCCTCGGTGGCCAGTTCGGGAAAGGCTGTCTCAAGCTCGAGCAGCTCGCGGAACAGGGCGTCGTACTCGGCGTCGCTGATCTCCGGCGCGTCGAGGACGTGGTAGAGATGGTTGTGGCGGTGCAGCTCGGCAGCAAGGCGCTGGTGGCGCCGGCGGGCCTGTTCGGCGTCCATGGTCTGTCTCTCCGATGGCTGGATGGGGTGGATACCGGCTTATACCACAGCAGGGGACGGGGTTCAATTTGCCGACGCACGGTGATTGTCAACTGCCTGAAAACAGGTTAGAATCTCGGCAGATGTTCATGGAGATCCAATGACCGACGACCAGTACTTGCGCCTGGGTGCGCTCCTTCTCCTGTTTCTGCTGTCCGCCTTCTTCTCCGGCTCGGAAACCGCCCTGACAGCCATTGACCGGGTCCGGGTTCACTACCTTGTGGAACGCCAGCGCAGAGGCGCCAGGCGACTCGAGCGGCTGCTGGCCGAACCGGACCGACTGCTGTCGGGCATCCTGATCGGCAACAACCTGGTCAATATCGCCGCCTCGGTCTTTGCCACCACCCTTTTCGTCGCCTGGTTCGGCAGCCGGCATGGCGAACTCGCCACCATCCTCATCCTCACCCCCCTGTTGCTGCTTTTTGCCGAGGTCTGCCCCAAGACCTATGCCAAGCGCAATCCCGAGCGTGTCGCATTCATTGCACTGCAGCCGATCCTGGTGGTCATGTGGCTGCTGGCGCCGCTGATCAGCCTTGTCACCTTCTTCTCCGGCCTGCTGACCCGCCTGATGCCCCAGGAAGAGGAGCGGCCGGTCATTTCCGGCGACGAAATCCGGGCGATGATCAACGTCGGCGAAAAGGAGGGAGTGGTCGCCGAGGAGCAGCACCGCATGCTGCATGGCATTTTCGAGCTGGCCGAAATCTGCGTGCGCGACGTCATGATCCCGCGCACCGAGGTGGTCGGCATCGAGGCCGGCAGCAGCTTCGACCAGGTGCTGGCGCTGGTGCAGGAGTCGAAACACTCCCGCTTCCCGGTCTTCGAGGGTGATCTTGACCACGTGGTCGGGGTGATCCATTCCAAGGAGATTCTCGACTACGTCCAGCGGCCAGGCGATTTTTCCCTGCTGAAGCTTGCGCGCCGGCCCTTCTTCGTCCCCGAGTCAACCCCGATCGAGGCGCTGTTGCACTCCTTCCGCAAGCGCCGGGCTCACCTGGCCATGGTGGTTGACGAATACGGCGGTGTCGAGGGGATCGTCACCCTCGAAGACGTGGTCGAGGAGATCGTCGGCGAGATCCAGGACGAGTACGACGAGGAAGAGGTGCTGATTCACCCGCTCGGTCCCGGCAGCTACCTTGTCGACGCCAGTGCCTCGGTGCGGCTGATCAACCGCCGCTTCAATCTCGACCTGTCTGAACAGCACGTCACCACCATGGCCGGTTTTGTCCTGCGCGCCCTCGGGCGAATCCCCCGCGAGGGCGAGTCCTGCCGGGTCGATGGTGTCGAGCTGGTGGTGCGCCGGATGGACCAGCAGCGCATCGAGGAGCTGGAGATGCGCCTGCTGCCGGCTGACGAGGCGGCCTCCGACTGAAATCCCCCTGTTTCCCACCGGTTGTATCGGTTTCCCCACCCTTTGCCACAACCCGCTCCGATTTCAGTTGCCGATTCGGCTTGTGTCGACGTCCGACCGGTCCCCTGCCGCGGCCAGCTAAACCCTTAAGAAATTGTGAAATTTCCTTGACACCCCCTGGGCCGGCCAGTAATATTTCGAGCAAGAGTGGGGAAAGGTGTCAAAAAGGGACAAGCTGCCGTGGTCAATTTCAGGGGGAAATTCTACAACAGCCTCGACGTCAAGGGGCGTGCCAGCATCCCGGCCCGGTTCCGGGAAGAGCTGCAGCGCGTCTACGACGATGACCGGCTGGTTGTGACCGAAGGGGATGGCGGTCTCGACTGCTACCCGGTCCCCCTGTGGAACCAGATTGTCGAGAAGATCGAGGCCCTGGAGCCGGGGCAGTTCAAGGAAGACCTCTATCTGACCACCGTCTCGCCGGCGGTGGAATGCAATTTTGACAAGCAGGGGCGGGTGCTGTTGCCGCCGTCCCTGCGGGAACATGCCGGCCTGGTGGGGGAGGCGCGCGAATTCGTGGCCATCGGCGTCAACAACAAGATCCGGATCATGACCCGTCAGCAGCACGCCGACGCGCGTGCCCAGGCCCAGGAGCGACTCCGCCAGAACCCGCAGGCCCGGTTCAACATCGGTCTTTGATTCGATGACGGTGGACTTTGCCCATCGCCCGGTCATGCCCGAGCAGGTTCTTCAGCTGCTCAGGCCGCAGTCGGGCGGGGTCTATCTCGACGGCACGGTCGGCGGTGGCGGACACGCCGCCCTTGTGCTGGAGGCGAGTGCCCCGGATGGGCGCCTGATCGGTCTTGACCGGGATCCCGAGGCCCTTGCGGCCGCGGCTGAGCGGCTCAGGCCCTTCGGCGAGCGGGCCATCCTGGTGCGAAGCGCTTTCGCGGATTTTCCCCGGGTGCTCGAAGGTCTCGGGATTGACGGTCTCGACGGCATGCTTCTCGACCTGGGGGTTTCGTCCCATCAGCTCGACACCGCGGGTCGGGGCTTCTCGTTTCGGCTGGACGGCCCGCTGGACATGCGCATGAACCCGGGGGAAGGGGAGTCGGCGGCCGAGCTGGTGGCGCGTCTCGATGCTGGCGAGCTGGCGCGCGTCTTCAGGGATTACGGCGAGGAGCGATTTGCCCGTCGCATCGCCCGCAGGATCGTGGAGCGACGCGACGAGGAGCCGATCACGACGACGGCGCAACTGGCCGAGCTGGTGGCGGCCGTGGTTCCGGCCTCGCGCGATTCCCGGCGTATCCATCCGGCCACCCGGGTGTTTCAGGCCCTGCGCATCGCCGTCAACGGCGAACTGGAGCAGGTCAGGCAGGGGGTTGAAGCCGGAATCCGTTACCTGAAGCCGGGCGGTCGACTGGCGGTGATCAGCTTCCATTCCCTGGAGGACCGGATCGTCAAGCAGCTGTTCCGGGATGCCGCCCGCGGCTGCATCTGTCCACCGCGTCTCCCGGTCTGCCAGTGCGGCCGGGAGCCTGAAGTGAACCTGTTGACCCGCAAGGCATGGCGGGCCACGGAGACTGAAATCGCGAATAACGCACGTGCCCGCAGCGCCGTGCTGCGGGCTGTCGAACGGCGGGGCTGAGCCCGCCGGGGAGGGATGTATGGCAGAGCAACTCACCCGACCGATACCCAGAATCAGCGGTCTGACCCTGGAACGCCCGGGGATGCTGCCCCTGTTTGTCTTTCTCGGGCTCGTTCTGGTCGTCGCCCTCTTCTTTGTCTGGACCCGTCTGCAGGTGGTCGGTCTCGACTACGACATCGGTCGCCTCGAAGGCGATTTGCGCAAACTCCAGGCCCAGTCACGTCAGCTGAAACTGGAAGTGGCCAGCCTGAGCCGGCCTGACCGCATCGAGGCCCTGGCCCGCAAGCAACTGAAACTCGAATTCCCGACGCCGCGTCAGATTGTTCCGGTACGTCGCTGATGGCCGCACCCGCGCAGGGGAAACACTGGCGCATCCGGGTTTTCGGGCTGCTGTTCATCCTGGCCTTCGCCGCCGTTGCCGGCCGCGCCTGGTTTCTTCAGGTGCATTGCCGGGACCAGTGGCTGAAGCGGGCTGAGAATCAGCACCAGAAGGTGATCCCGCTTACACCCCGACGGGGCACCATCTATGACCGCAACGGAGAGGAGCTGGCCCTGAGCATCGAGGTTGATTCCATCTATATCAACCCGCGGCAGGTCAAGGATGCCGAGGCGACGGCGCGTCAGCTTGCCCCCCTGGTGGGCATGCGCGAAAAGGACCTGCGCGCCAAGATGCGCAGCCGGCGCAGCTTCGTCTGGCTCAAGCGCCAGGTTTCGCCCATCGAAAGCCGCAGGGTGCGCAGCCTGGGGCTGGGCGGGGTTCATTTCATCAAGGAGCACAAGCGTTACTACCCCAATGGCTCACTGGGGGCGCAGGTACTCGGATTTACCGGTCTCGATCCGCACGGGCTCGAGGGGCTGGAGCTGGCCTGGGACAGCGATATCCTGGGCGAGGGGGGCTATCTGGTCATGGCGCGCGATCGCAAGGGGCGCGGTCTGGGGACCGGTGAGGGGGTGGTCAGTGGAGCGCGCAACGGCTCGTCCCTGCACCTGACCCTCGACAAGAACATTCAGTATATCGCCGAAAAGGAGCTGGAGGCGGCGGTAAGGTCAGTCAAGGCGAAGGCCGGGACGGTCGTCGTCCTTGATCCGCAGACGGGCGCGGTGCTGGCCATGGCAAACCAGCCCGATTTCAACCCGAACGCCTTTAACAAGTTCGGACCGGCCAATTTCCGCAACCGGGCAATAACCGACAGTTTTGAGCCGGGCTCGACCCTGAAGGCGTTCCTGATCGCTTCGGCGCTGGAACAGAAGGTGATCACGCCGACCGAGCGCATCGACTGCGAAAAGGGCCGCTACTCGGTCGGGGGCAAGGTGATTCATGACCACCATCCCTACGGACGCCTGAGTATCGGGGAGGTTCTCAAGCACAGCTCCAATATCGGATCGGCCAAAATTGCCAAGAAGCTGGAGCGCCAAAGGCTGTACCGCGGCCTGCGCGATTTCGGTTTCGGTCAGCGTACCGGCATCGAACTGCCGGGAGAAGCGGGGGGACTGCTGCGGCCGCCGGAAGACTGGTTTGAAGTTGACCTGGCGGCCATCGCCTTCGGCCAGGGTGTGAGCACCACCGCCCTGCAGCTCACCACGGCGATGGCGGCGATCGCCAACGGCGGCTACCTGATGCGGCCCTACCTCGTCCAACAGGTGGTTGACGGCTACGGGCAGGTGGTGCGCAGCAACAGTCCGACCATTGTCCGGCGGGTGATTTCCGAGGCGACGGCCCGTGAGGTGACCCGTATGCTTGAAATGGCGGTAGAAAAGGGCGGCACAGGCACCCTGGCCGCGGTCCCCGGCTTCCGCGTGGCGGGCAAGACCGGTACCGCCCAGAAGGCCGACCCGGTGACCGGCGGCTACGCCGTCGACCGCTACGTCTCGAGCTTTGTCGGCTTTGTACCGGCCGACCGGCCAAGGCTGGTGATCCTGGTACTGATTGATGAACCTCGGGGCAAGGCCTACGGCGGCCTGGTCGCGGCGCCGGTCTTCTCGCGCATCGCCAGCCAGGCGCTGGCGCAGCTGAAGGTGGCGCCCCGGCAGCCCGTGCGGGAAAAGAGCCTGCGCGCATTGCCCAAACTGGTACGGCGCGATTTGCCTTCGGTCCCGGCGGCGACGGTATCGGCCCGGGGCGGCAAGGGGCCGCGCATGCCCGACCTGGTCGGCATGAGCTATCGCCAGGTGCTGCAGACCATGGAAAGAACCGGCCTGAACCTGCGTCTGAAGGGAAGCGGCCGGGTGGTGGAGCAGTTTCCGGCGGCCGGGCGCAGCATACCGCTCGACAGCGAAATCTGGGTACGGCTGGCGCAGCCGATGGCAGGCAACATCTAGCAGAGAGGTTTTGGGTGAAACTGGCTGAGCTGACAGCGGGAATCGACCGGTTGACGGTCAACGGCGATCCGGACATCGAGATCACCGGGATCTGCTACGACTCGCGCCGGGTTGTGGCGGGCAGCCTCTTCTGTGCCCTGCGTGGCGAGCATTTTGACGGCCACCGGTTCATCCCCGAAGCCATTGCCGCAGGCGCAGTCGCGGTCCTGTGCGAAGACGCCGGGACCTGTACGGGCGTCGCCGTCCTGACCGCTGACGACCCGCGCGCCGCCATGGCTGAACTGGCGGCGCGTTTTCATGGTTGCCCGACCGAATCGATGCTGGTGGCCGGTATCACGGGGACCAACGGCAAGACCACGGTCAGCTACCTGTTGGAAAGCCTGCTGGCTCGGGCAGGAAAGCACGTTGCGGTCATCGGTACCGTCGCCTATCGTTTCGGCCCGGATGTGCGCCCGGCACCCAATACCACCCCCGAGTCGGTCGACCTGCAGCAGCTGGCCGCCGGCTTCAGACAGCAGGGGTGTTCGGCCCTGGTCATGGAGGTCTCCTCCCATGCCCTGGCCCAGCAGCGGGTCGCCGGAGTCGCCTTCGATGTCGGACTGTTTACCAACCTGACCCCGGAACATCTCGACTACCACCGGGAGATGGAGAGCTACTTTGCCGCCAAGCGGCTGCTTTTTGACCGGAAGAGCGGCGCGAAACAGGCGGTGATCAATATCGATGATCCCTGGGGCCTGCGGCTGGCCCAGGAACGCCCCGACGCCATAACCTGCGGCCAGGACCAGGAGGCGGTGGTACGCATCGTCGAGGCCGAACTCGGGGTTGCCGGTATTCGCGCCGTGCTCGAATCACCGGTCGGGCGCATCGAGATCGATTCGCCGCTGCTGGGGCGCTTTAACCTGGCCAATCTCTGCTGCGCGGCCGCCACGGGTGTCGCCCTCGGGCTCGACCCGCAGCTTATTGCCGAGGGGCTGGGCGCGGTTGCCACGGTTCCCGGCCGCCTCGAGGCGATCGACCACCCCGGTGGCGCACGGGTGCTGGTCGATTATGCTCATACCGGCGATGCCCTGGAAAAGGCGCTGGAAGCGATGCGTGACCTGAAACCGCGTCGGCTGCTGGCCCTGTTCGGCTGCGGCGGTGACCGGGACCGCAGCAAGCGCCCGAAGATGGGGGAGGTTGCCGCCCGTATCGCCGACCTGGTGGTGGTCACGTCCGACAACCCGCGCAGCGAGGATCCGCAGGCGATCATCACCGAGATCCTGCCCGGGGTCGAGGCCGCCGGGGCTGTAAAGCTTGATCGTCCGGCCTTTGCGCCAGCGGGGCAGACCGGATACCTGGTGGAACCGGATCGGCGCCGTGCCATTGAAACGGCCGTTGCCCTGCTCGAGGAGGGCGACCTGCTGCTGGTGGCCGGCAAGGGGCATGAGGACTACCAGATCATTGGCAGTGAACGCCTGCACTTCGATGACCGGGAGGAAGTGCGGCGGGCCATTGCCCTGACAGTGGAGAACAGATGAACCTGAGCGTTCAGCAGATTGCCGAGATTACCGGCGGGCGGTTAACCCCGGCCAGCGCGGATGTGAGCGTCAGCGGAGTATCGACCGACAGCCGCACCATCCGCGCGGGGGAACTGTTTATCCCCCTGCGCGGGCCCCGGTACGACGGCCACGATTTTCTGCTACGCGCGTTGCAGAACGGCGCCGGCGCCTGCCTGAGCGAAGAGGTGATCGCCGGCCTCAAGGTGCCGGTCATCCAGGTTTCCGATACTCTGCGGGCTTTGGGCGATCTGGCTGCCGCGCACCGATGCGGCTACCGCGGCCCCCTGGTGGCGGTCACCGGGTCGAGTGGCAAGACCACTACCAAGGAGATGCTGGCGGCGATTCTTGAACGGACGGCTCCCGGCCTGAAGTCGGCCGGTAATTTCAACAACCTGGTCGGTGTCCCCCTGACCCTTTTCGGCCTGCGCCCTGACACCCATCGCTGGGCGGTGCTGGAGATGGGCATGAGTGCCAGGGGCGAGATCGCCCGCCTGGCGGAAATTGCCCGGCCGACGGTTGGCCTGATCACCAATATCGGTCCGGCTCACCTCGAAACCCTGCGCGGTCTCGACGGGGTCGCGCGCGCCAAGGGCGAACTGTTCGCCGCCCTCACGGCGGGCGGCACGGCGGTGGTCAATGCCGATGACGAACGGGTTCTCAGCCTGCCGGTGGCCAACGGGGTCCGGCGCCTGCTCTACGGCCTGTCGTCCAGTGCCGAGGTCCGTGCCGACGAAATCGAGGCCCGGGGGGGCTGTGTCCGCTTCCGGCTGCTGACGGCCGAACAG
>RFIO01000215.1 GCA_003695205.1 Deltaproteobacteria bacterium | reverse complement strand
CTCATGCCCCTGAGCCTGGCCTGCGATCACCGCGTCGTCGACGGCGCGACGGCTGCTCTGGCCCTCGCCGAGATCGTCCGCCTCCTGCAGGACCCCGAGCAACTCCTCGCGCCCGCGAGGTAACGCGTGATATCCCGATTTGGCGCTCATCGTGAACCGATGGGGCCGGCGGTGTGTGCAACCGACCGGCTAATAGCGGGGAGAGGACTGAGACCTTAGTCCCTTGTGCCCAACCCAAGGAGCAAGCGGGCATGACCTCTCTTTCATTCAAGAGGGCATGCCCGCGGTAGATCGCCGTGTTGGTGGATCGGGCGGCGTCCGCGCCGATCCGGGAAAGGCGTCCGTGAGTCTCACTGACGCCGACGCCGGAGCGCCAACGGCGCCGCCAGCCCCAACAGTGCCGCCGACCCTGGGGTGGGGACCGTCAGTTCGATCCAATCCACCGCCGTGTCATCTTGGATGTACACATCCAGGTATTCGAGGCTATTGATCAAACTGGTTGCGTCTCCGCTATTGCCGTGCAGATCGCTTGGCAGGTTGGTCAGGTCCAGCGTGATGGTCGCCACCTGCCCGGCACTCCATGTATCGTTCCCAGTCAGATCCGCGATTCGGTATACCCACATGAAATGCGGCTGCTCTTCGTTGAACATCAGGCCCAGCGAGTCGTTTTCCGGATCGGTAGCGATTGCCTTCAGGCGGATGGTGAGTGTCGCGCCAGCCCGCAGTTGAGGAAGGTCCGTGAAACTGTAGCCGAAATCCCAATTCCAAGCCCCACCAGAGCCGTTGAAAGCAATTGCCTCATCGTCCGAGTCCATGTCGAAGGGCATGGGATCTCCGTGGTGGTAGTTTGCATTGTTCCCCGTGGCTGACAACCAGGCCGCAAACACCGGGCGCTGCGTCGCGACCTCGACATCGCCGAAGTCATCCTTGTCGCCCGCGAGGATAGTGGTCGGCCCGCCCGCTGCGACTCCTCCCGCAACCAACACCATCAATACCGACGCCGACACCTTGATCTTGTCCTGTCGCATGACCTTTGCTCCTTTCGTTGATGTGATACCTGACATACACCGGAGAGGAGTTGGCCCAGCGTCGGAGCACACGCTGCTCCGCTCTCCGCCAGCCGCGACCTCCTCGCTACTTCCACCTTTGCATTGACACCAGAGCCTTGGGTCTGACAGCGGATGAAAAACTTTTTGTCTCTCCTTCGGACCGCCCTACCCATGCACCGCCTGCACGAAGAGAACGAGCGGACATCGGTACGCCCGCCGCACCCGTCACCTTGAGACTGAATGGGCTCGCCGGGCAACAGACAGGCGGACGGCACGCCTTCTACACGCCCGCACGAACAGCACATGTGCGAGCGAGAGCCTGCGTGCATTCCACGAATGCCGTCAACACGCCGCCACAAAGCAAAAACGCCGCCGAGGTCTCTCAACGGCGGGCTCTCTTCAAGACTGGTTTCGCGGATAGACCGTGGGGCCGGCTGCTTCCGCAACCGACCGGCAAATAGCGGGGGCAGGATTCGAACCTGCGACCTCCGGGTTATGAGCCCGACGAGCTACCAGACTGCTCT
>RFIO01000214.1 GCA_003695205.1 Deltaproteobacteria bacterium | reverse complement strand
GGGCCCGCCCAGCTCGTAAACGCCCGGCTGCGCCGCCCCCGTCGCACCGGCGACCGCCGCCCGCGCGACGTCATCAACGAAAACCGGCTGGAACCGGGTTTCGGCACCGACCACGGGGAGAACCGGCGTGAAACGCGCCATGCTGGCAAACCGGTTGAAGAATTGGTCCTCCGGGCCGAAGATCACCGACGGGCGCAAGATCACGGCATTCGGGAAATAGTGCAGAACGGCCGCTTCCCCGAGCCCCTTGCTCTTGTAGTAAAGGCTCGGGCTGTCGGGGTCGGCGCCGATTGCCGAGATATGCACGAGGTTGGCGACACCGGCTTCGGCGGCAAGGCGCGCCACCCGCTCGGCGCCCTTGTGCTGGACGGCGTCGGAATTGTTCTTGCCCGACGTGTCGAAAGTGCCCACGCAATTGATCACCGCGTCGGCATCGCGCACGGCCGCCGCCACCGACGCGTCATTGCGGATATTGCACAGCACCGCGTCAACCTGACCGACGACACCGTAGGTGCGCACCTGAATGCCTTCGTTCGGCCGCCGCACGGCGACCCGAACGCGCCATCCTTCCCGCGCCATGCGGCTGGCGACATACCGCCCGACAAACCCGGTTCCGCCAATGATGGTCACCAGTTTCGACATGTCATTCTCCTCGAAAATGCCCGCTTTCTCCTTACCCGTCGGGCCCGACCGCGGCAAGGCGCGATCCCGGCCAGTTTCCTGCTCGAAAGCCGTTGACACGCCGCCCGGAGCGCCTTACATCGCGGCCTCACGACACCTGCCCAGGTGGCGGAATTGGTAGACGCGCTGGTTTCAGGTACCAGTGGCCGAAAGGCCGTGGAGGTTCGAGTCCTCTCCTGGGCACCATTTCCCCCGAATTTTGGTGTTCAGATTTTCCTGCAGGGGGCTTTTGTCCCTTTCTTGGTGATTTTTGATGCCACGACCGAAAGTGAGGTTTCGGCCTTTGCCCGTCATTTTGGGGCAGCAAACAGGGCATCTCAACGGTGAATGCGCGGGTGACGCCCCAACCAGCCGCGTGATTGGCGCTTGCGCGGGCCCACGGAGGCCACGGTCCGCACTCGCCATGAGAATTTCTCTCGGCTCATGACGCTTTGTCCATTATCCTGAACATTACGGCGGAGCACGTCATAGGGGAAGATCGAAGCGGCCGCCGCTCTACATGTAGCCTCGAACGAGAGCCGTTGAAACCAGCGTCCAGCCGTTTGCCACCACGAAGAATGCCAGTTTGAACGGCAACGAAACGATCGCCGGCGGGACCATCATCATGCCCATCGACATCAGAACGGCGGCCACGACGAGATCTATGATCAGGAAGGGAAGGTAAATCAGGAACCCGATCTGGAAGGCGCGGGAAATCTCGCTCAGCATGAACGACGGCACCAGCAGTGACAAAGGGGCCTGATCGGAAACTTCGGCGCCCTGTTCGCCGGGGCGAAGTTCGGCCAAGGCCTCGAAGGTTTCGGGATCAACCCGCCCGGCCATGAAAACGCGAAACGGTTGCAGGGCTTTCACGAAGGCCTCTTCCAGTTGGATCTCGCCATTGGAAAATGGTTCCGCCCCTTCGGTCCAGGCCTGCTGGAGCGTCGGTTCCAT
Organism: Deltaproteobacteria bacterium; assembly: GCA_003695205.1. GTDB lineage: Bacteria > Desulfobacterota > Desulfuromonadia > Desulfuromonadales > Geothermobacteraceae > Geothermobacter. Next base: position 5,310 of record RFIO01000214.1, on the reverse strand, counting down.
GACGAAATAGGTCAGGAACAGGGCGAGTGACACGATCAACATGTTGGGGGGCGACTGCTGCAGCCCCAGCGCCTGGCGCAGGATCGAGAGCACGGTCACGATGAAGGGGAAGGCCGTGATCATCACGGCGAGCCCGGGCACCAGACTGAGAAGCGTGATCAGAACGATGAGTTGAATCGACCGTGTAGCCAGCCCGCCCCCCCCTTCGCCTAGAGAAATGGCAATGTCTTGCGCGGCGGCGGGATGGGCAAGCAGGGCGACGACGAGCGCGACGCCCGCAACGAGCCACGGTCTTGCTGGTGCTGCCGCGCGCATGCGGGTCACTCCTTCAAAGGTCGGAAAGGCGACCGGCAATTTCGGTCAGCCGGACGGCGAGCTGTCCGGCCGAATCGCCCTCCAGCTCCTCGAGTTCTCCGCGGGCAATCAGCTTGTCGCCGATATAGAGCTCGACCGGATCGTCGACCCGGCGGTCGAGGGACAGGATGGAGTCGGGGGCCATTTTCATCAGTTCGCCGATTCTCGGCCGGGCATGGCCTATGGAAACCGTGATTTCGACGGGCACGAGCTCGAACGGGTTCTTCGCGGTCTCCTCGGGAGCGGGATGTGCTTCAGCCATTTTTGAAAGCCTTTTCATTGAGTTGGTAGAAGGCAGACAATGCCTGCTCGAGTTTTTCGAGAACCAGCGAGAAGTCGATTTCGCGCTCGACGTGCCCCGAGCGGAGGAAGATCTGGCCCTCGGCGAGCGATTCTTCCTCGACCAGAGAAAGGGGCAGGGACGACTGGCCGCCGATCATCGGCTCGATGATCGCACGATCATCGGCACGCATTACGATCTCGATGGGCGCCTCCGCTGCGTTTTCGGCCAGTTCCATCACCGCTTCCTTGATCGAATCTGCAAGAGTTGCCCGCCAAATCTTCGGGAGGACCTTTTCGATCAGCTCGCGCAAGAGCGGCTCGAGCGTATTGAGAACATGGGTTCGGGCCTCGTGATAGGTGAACCCGAGATCTTGCAGGTTTCGCCGTAGTTCGGCGCTGATGTGCTGGTATTCACGTTCGTCGGCGGCCGTCGCATCGTCCCATCCTGCCTTGAACCCAGCCTCGTAGCCGGCCAGCCTGGCCTTTTCGAGATCATCGGCCGAATAGACGGGCTCCGGCTCCGCCGGCGCGACCGATTCACCAGGCGCCAGCGCGCCAGCTGCGGGTTCCGAATCGAAATCCTCGAGAAAGAGTTGCCGCGACATCATGCAGGTTCCTCTTCATCGTCCTGCATCCAGCCACGCAGAATCTCGACCGTTTCCGCCTGGCGCTCGGCAATGAGCGCCCTAAGCCGTTCAACCGGATCGACCGTCTCATCCTCGTCATCCGAATTGCCATCGAAGGCATTTCCCGGGTCGAACATGGCGAGGTCGGTCATAGGCTGGAAGTCCTGCACGGGGTTCTCGTCCTCGAACGAAGGCAGGTCGGCGGCCATCGCAACGCCCGGGTCCACATCCGCCGTCCCGGAATCGCCCTCCAGCGCAAGTGCGGCGTTCCCTGCCTGCGACAGGGCCGGTCGGATGACAAACACGCCGATTGCCAAGGCCGTGGCGGCAAGCAGGCCGATCTTCAGGAGCGTGCCGGCTTCCGCCATGACTGCGTCGAGAAGACCGGCGCTCGCCTGCGTTCCGGCATCGTCAAGCGGCTCGAACTGGAGCGACTTGATGGTCAACTGGTCGCCCCGGGCCTCGTCGAATCCGACCGCCGAGGCGACTAGGTCATGCAAGGCAGCCAGTTCTTCCTCGCTGCGCGGCGTCCAGGTCGGATTGCCGTTGTCATCGGTGCCGCGGATACCATCAACCAGCACCGCGACGGTAAGCCTGCGAATCGCCCCCGGCGCACGGTTGATTTCACGGGTGACCTCGGAAACCTCGTAATTGACCAGCTCGCGAGTCTCGGTGTTCTTGGACGAAGAGCCACCTCCACCTGCGGAAGTATCGCCCGAGGGCAGGTTCGACGCCACGGTAACCGCACCGCCAGAGCTTCCCGACGCCGCGGCCGACGTTTCGGTGGTGTCTGTCGAAATGGCCACCCTGTTCTGAGGGTCGATGTTCCGCTCGCGGATGGTTTCGGTATCGGTGACGGTTTCCACCGATACCTCGACGACCGCATTTCCATAGCCGACCCGGGCAGCGAGAAGCCGTTCCACGTTCTGCTTCAGCGTTTCAGCCAGATCGCGCCCGTCCGCAGGCGTCGATTCATCGCCTCCGATGATCGAACCGTTCTCGCCGTTGATGACCGATACATTCGACGGGTCAAGCCCCGGAACGGCTGATGCGACCAAGTATTTCAAGGCCTTGGCGTTGGCCGCCGACAGCCCGCCCGACGCCGGAATGACGACGACGGAACCCGACGCCGCGCCACGCCCTCTAAGCCCGTGGCTGCGCGGAACCGCGATGTGTACGCGGGCCGATTCGATCACTGGCGAAGAAACGATGGTGCGAGCGAGCTCGCCTTCCTTGGCGCGCCAATAAGCCGCGTCAAACATTTGAGACGTCGTTCCAAAGCCGGAGATTCCATCGAGAAGTTCATACCCTTTGGCGGAATTTCGAGGCAGCCCTTCGGCGGCCAGGAGCATGCGCAATTCATCGCGTTTGCTTGCTTCGACATAGATGGCACCGCCGCGAATCTCGGTTTGAACGCCACGCGCCTCGAGCGCGGTGACCACCTCTCCCGACGCGCTTTCTTCAAGCCCTGAATACAACAGCGCCATGGACGGACGAGAGGCGACGGCGGCGATCGCCAGAATCGTGAGAAACATCGCCAAGGTCGCCCCCGCCACAATCACCTTCTTCCGAAAGTCGAACCCGGACCAGACAGCCAGAACCTGCTGCACGAGATGTCTCCTTTTTTCAGCGGGCTTCTGCGCCGCCGGGTCTCACAATCCATCATCGGCCTTAACAATCGGTTAGCACCTGCCGGCTATAGATTTTCGAGAACATGACAGGTGCAACATGTCGAACGCAGCAACGAACGCAGACGAAGAGATCGTCGAAACACCGAAAAAATCGGGCAAGAAGGCACTGATTCTCGGGGTGGTGCTGGCCTTCGTCGGAGCCGGCCTCGGGTTCTTTGCCATATATACCGGGCTCGTTTTCGGACATCCGGAATCCGATACGCATGCCGAAGGAACATCCGAAACGGAGGCCACGACTGTCGAGCCGCTGCCCGCCGTCGCCTTCGTCCCTCTCGAACCGCTTACAGTTTCGCTCGCTCCGACCTCGGACACCAGGTTTCTGCGGTTTCGCGGCGAACTCGAGGTCGTGCCGGGCAAGGAAGAAGAGGTGGCCCGGATGCAACCCCGGATCATGGATGTTCTGAATTCATACCTGCGGGCGGTTTCGATCGACGAGCTGCAACGCCCGGCAGCACTCATCGACATCCGCGCGCAAATGCTTCGGCGAATACAGATCGTGGTCGGCGAGGGTCGCGTGCGCGATCTGCTGATCATGGAATTCGTGCTCAACTGAGGAAAGACCGGAGGCCAGAATGGACCTTGCCATCGAAATCATTTCCGATCTTTTGATCGGCGGGGGCGCCATCGGCGCGGCTTCCTACTGCTTCATTCTCGCGCGCAGGTTGCGCCGCCTGGGAACGCTTGAGGACGGCGTTGGCGGAGCGGTTGCCGTGCTGTCTCTCGAAGTCGATCAGATGACCCGCACCCTGGATGCCGCGCGAAAGGCGGCGGGCGAATCATCCGAAGTCCTCACTGAAATGACCGACCGAGCCGAAGCCGCGGCCCGAAAACTGGAACTCCTGATCGCGTCCCTGCATGACCTTCCGAACGCGGACCCGGTTGCTGGCGAGGAGAACGACTCGGAAGAATCCGAACAGGACGACGAATGGGTCGCCGCTGAGAATGCCCAGGACAGTCCGCCCGAGGCCCAACCCATGTTCAGCAGCCATCGTCTGGCGCAAGGGGGGCGGGCATGAAGATCCAGGCAAAGGAACGCATGAAAAAGAGCGCGCGCGGCTCCGCCACTCCGCCCGGCGCCAAGCCGCAAACCAAAAAACGGGCAAAAGGGGTCCGGGGGCCGCTTTGGGCGATCATCGTTGTCCTTTCAGTCGCCGGATCGATTCGCCTGTTCGACGGTATCGGCCTGGCCGTTGCGAGCGTCTCTCCGCCGCAAGACAATCCAGAAGCTGTTTCCGTCGGAGAAAGCTGCGAGGCGCCCCCGGACACCGCAGAACTGCTCAAAATGTTCAAGGAACGGCAAGACTCTCTGGACGCCCGCGAAGAGGCGCTGGCGGATCGAGAGGCAGACTTGCGTGCCGCCGAAAGCGTGGTTACGGCAAAGCTTGCAGATCTTGAGAATGCCCGGGCAGCCCTTGAGAAGACCATCGCGGTTTCGGAATCCGCAGCAGAAAACGACCTCGCCAAACTGACGGCCGTTTACGAGTCGATGAAACCGAAAGAGGCTGCGCCGCTCTTCGAGGCCATGGAGCCCGACTTCGCAGCCGGATTCCTCTCCCGCATGCGCGCCGATTCGGCCGCAGCGATCATGGCCCGGCTCAAACCCGAAACGGCCTATGCAGTCAGCGTTCTTCTTGCCGGTCGAAATGCAAGGGCCCCAACAGAGTAACACCCGCCTCTACCAATGTCGGGTGAGGGAATCTTAAGCCTTTCCGAGGAAAGTCGAGACATGAACGAACGGAGTTCAGAATGATCGGCATTGTCGGGGTTGCGATGGTTTTCGTTCTCGTCTTCGGCGGCTACATGGCTGCCGGCGGCAAGATCGAGATCATCCTCGAAGCGCTCCCCTTCGAATTCACCATGATCGGCGGCGCTGCCGCGGGCACCTTCGTTCTTTCGAACGATATTGCCGCGATCAAGCACACGATGAAAGACATCAAGAAGGTCTTCAAGGGGCCGGCCTGGAAAGCAGAAGACTACAAGGATCTGCTCTGCCTTCTGTTCGAATTGATTCGTCTGGCAAGGGAAAACGCCGTCGCGCTCGAAGAACACATCGAGAACCCGCAGGAGAGCACGATTTTCTCGAAATATCCCAAGATCCTGGCGGATCGCGAGGCCATCGAGCTGATCTGCGATACCCTGCGTTCGGCGTCCATGAACTACGATGATCCGCATCAGGTCGAGGAGGTTCTCGAAAAACGGATGGAGGCAAACCTCGATCACGCAGAACATCCCGCCCATGCCCTTCAATCGATGGCAGATGGCCTGCCCGCGCTCGGGATCGTCGCTGCCGTCCTCGGCGTCATCAAGACGATGGCATCAATCGACCAACCACCGGAAATTCTTGGTAAATTGATCGG
>RFIO01000213.1 GCA_003695205.1 Deltaproteobacteria bacterium | reverse complement strand
GTCGTGGCGCGCGAGGGGCATTTCACCCCCGACCGGTTTCAGCCGGTGGTCTGGTTGTCCGACTCGCGCTACAGCGGCATGGACCGCCTTTCCCTGCCGCTCAGAATCGAATCTCTCTACACGACCCTTGAACGCAAGTTCCATCAGCCGCCCCGCCGGCATCTGCGCATCGGTCTCGATCTGGACGCGAAGGCCCACTGTCGTGGCGAAGATTGGCCGGTACGACTCACCTGCCTGTCGGACCGTGGTTGCCGGCTGCTCTTCCCCCGGGAACTGGCCCGGGATGAAGCGGTGCGGGTTGCCTTTGAACTGGGGGGGATGCGTTTTGACCTTGAGGGCCTGGTCCTCTATTCCTTTCCCTACCAGGTCGAGGATGGGGAGGAGTACAGCACAGGTGTGGTCTTTCTGCATCTGGACAGCGAGATCAACCGGCACCTGCGCGGTCTGATCGTCGATGGCTACTTTGATCGTGTCAGGCGCCGCTGTGGCGAGGATGTCTGGCGCCGCGCATCTGAATTTCTGGCCGCGGCCGACCTGGACCTGGGCGCGGACCGCTCCCTGCAGGCCTGACGGGCCGGTACCAGACGGCTCAGTCCTTGCGCAGCAATCGGCCGAACAGCCCTTTGCCGCGATTGTCCTTCGCTTCTTTTTCCCGCCTCAGGTTATACAGGCGCAGCTCCCGGAGTGCCTCGGTGCAGTCGGGGTTGCAGCGGATCGCCATTTCGAAACGTTTTTCCGCCTCGCGGTCACGCCCCAGGTCCTTGAGAATCAGGCCCAGGAAGAGATGGGTCTGGTCGATCTCGGCGTTGAGGTAGGCTGATTTCTGCAGCAGCTGCATGGCACGTTCCCGTTCGCCGGCGTTGTCCTGGGAGCAGCGGTACAGGGCCCACGCGTACTGGGTAATGTACTCCGGTTCCTCGGGGCTGTAGCGCATGCAGATTTCCAACTCTTTCAGTGCCTCTGAAAACCTCCGGCTGCGATTGAGATGGCGTCCCTTCTGAAATGCGGTTTCCGCCTTGAGGACATCCTCGACCTTCGGTTGCCCACCTTCTTTCTGCTGCTTGAGCCGGTTGCGGTAGTTGCGGCAGGCGGTGGGGTCTGAAAGGGTTTCGTAGGCCTGGCTGAGGTGCTGAAACAGTTCATTGGCCTTCTGACGAAGGTCGTCGCTCACCCCGGCCTGAAGGAACCTGTCGGGGTGGTACTTTTTTGCCATGCGGAAGTAGGCCTTGCGCAGGACCGCCCTGGGAGCGTCCTCGGGGACACTGAACAGTTCGAAGTAGTTGCGCTTCATCAGCTGGCCGTACTCGCGCAGGAAGGACTCGCGAAACTGGGCTTGTTCGGCACTCAGTTCGCTCTCCTCCGTGTCTGCTCCCATGGGCGTCTCAAGCAGTTCAACCATCTCGGAGACGATCAGGGCGGCCAGTACCTGGTCGGTTTCGGTGCGGGTGAGCGGGAACTGTTCACGTATGCCGGCCAGGCTGGTGCTGCCGTCACACAGGTCGAAAACTTTCTGGCCACGCCGGTCCAGCCCCATGTCCTGGTAGCGGTAGGCGGGGCTCTGGGCCTTGCAGGGGTAGCGGTTTTTGTGCGGGCCGATAAGGGCGTCGAGCTGATCCTGGTCGTAGTGCCTGACAATCCCCTGGTAGATGATCGCCGCCGGGGACAGGTCGATGCTGGTGATGCCCTTTTTGAAGTCGCGCCCCTGGATGAACTGGTAGTCGCCTTCGGGCCAGGAGAAGATTTCCAGCAGCTTGCTGACCACCTGGTGCTTCAGGACTTCCTGAAGGCGGTGTGGGGTGAGCAGTCCCATGTCAATCAGTACGGTCCCCTGCAGGCGACCGGTCTCGCGTACCTTCTGGAGTGATTCTTCACATTGCTCGGCGGAAATGATGCCTTCGTCGACCAGCATCTGGCCAAGGCATTCGCGCACCAGGTTGGAACGGGCGAAGATCGGGTAGCCGTTGCGAACGTATATGACTTTTTTCAGTGTGCCCCGGGTCAGGGTCAGCAGCCCGGTGCTCTTGAGGCTGTAGAGGTTGTGCAGCAGCTGTGCGAAGGAGGTTTCTTCAAGGCTGCCACGAATGGTGACCTCGGCGGCTGCCGTCGCGGGAGCTGGCTGGCCGAGAATTTCGGCGATGCGCTGCTGCAGCCGCTCGAGGTTGAAAGGTTTGAACAGGCAGTCGAGAATGTTGAGCGGTTCCTGCTCGTGCAGCAGTTCCTCGGCACGCTGGGAGAAGGCCGTCATCAGCACAAGTGGCAGGTCAACACGACCGGGTATCTGCCGTACCTCGCGACAGAATTCGATGCCGTTTTTTCCGGGCAGCATCAGGTCGATCAGGACCAGGTCGACGTTGGTATCGGCGATGGTTTCGAGG
>RFIO01000027.1 GCA_003695205.1 Deltaproteobacteria bacterium | reverse complement strand
TCCGGCGAAGAGCAGGCCGTAGCAGGCCAGGTAGCGCGGGTGCATGACCATATTACTGAACCAGAGCAGGGCCGAACCGGCCAGAATGCCGACGCGCACCACGGTGCCGCGCAAAAAGGAGCGCACCAGAACGCGATCCTTTTCCGGCAGCAGGCTGTAGAGCGCATTGCCGGCCGGGGTGTTGACGGCCCGGCGCAGGATGCCGGCCGACAGGTTGCCGTAGACCGCCGTGACCAGGTCGAAGCGCACCAGAAACCCGGCGAAGACCAGCAGATAGTTGGCCGGGTGAAACATCAGCGAGACGGCCAGACCGAAACGGCCGTACAGGCGTCCCATCATCAGCGACAGAAGCAGGGCGATACCATTCTGGATGCCGCGAAAATAACCGAAGAAACTGATCAGGCTATTTTCGCTGGCGAAGGACATGTCGGCGACAAAGCTGAACTGGTAATTGAGGATCGGGATGACCAGGTTTGGCAGTAGCGCCAGCAGCAACAGGATGCGAACAAGCGCCGATTGTCTGAAGAGGGGCCTGATGCGCCGTAGCTCGCTGACAAGGGACTCTCCCTTCTTCCCGGCGGTTGTCTTGACCAGGGACGCGGGGAGGTAACGACCGAGTCGCAGGGAACCGAAGGCGGCCAGCCCGACGAACAGGCTGAAGACCGGCAGCAGTTCGTCCGTCGGCAGAACCATGTTCAGCGCCGGAGTCGCCAGGTTGCCGGCAATGGCCCCCAAAAGCCCTCCGGCGGTTATCACCGGAAAGAGGCGCTTGCTCTGGCGGGTGCTGAACAGATCGTTGGCGACATTCCAGAAAATGAAGGCAATCAGAACAGTGAACTGGCTTTTCAGGACATAGATCAGCGGATAGAGCAGCTTGAAATCGAGTGGCACCAGAAGCCGCAGGACAAGTGCCAGACCGGCGTATCCGGCCAGGACCAAAACCAGCTGGCGGTCACCGCGGATGCGGCCGATGCGGCCGGCAAAGAGGCTGAGCAGGAAAAAGGTGACAACCGCATTGACGGCGGTGATCAGCGGCAGGTATTCGACCCCGAAACGCTTC
>RFIO01000212.1 GCA_003695205.1 Deltaproteobacteria bacterium | reverse complement strand
GCCAAAAGGAGGACGTACATGTCACGCAGGATGGTTTGTATCGACGGCAACACGGCGGCGGCGCATGTTGCCCATGCCACCAACGAAGTGATTGCCATCTATCCCATCACCCCGTCATCGGTGATGGGCGAAATCTCGGACGCCAAGAGCGCCAAAGGTGAAAAGAACATCTGGGGGACCGTACCCAAGGTTGTTGAAATGCAGTCCGAGGGGGGCGCCGCCGGCGCCGTTCACGGCTCGCTGCAGGCCGGTGCCCTGACTACCACCTTCACGGCCTCCCAGGGTCTGTTGCTGATGATCCCGAACATGTACAAGATCGCCGGCGAGTTGACTCCGACGGTCTTCCATGTTTCGGCCCGCGCCATCGCTGGTCAGGCGCTGTCGATCTTTGGTGATCATTCCGACGTTATGGCCTGCCGTCAGACCGGCTGGACCATGCTCTGTTCCAACAACCCTCAGGAAGTTATGGACTTCGCCCTGATCGCCCAGGCGACCACCCTCGAGTCGCGAGTCCCGGTCCTTCACTTCTTTGACGGCTTCCGTACCTCCCACGAGGTCCAGAAGGTTGAAGAACTGACCCAGGACGATATGCGTCACATGATCGACGACGAGCTGGTCGCCGCCCATCGTGCGCGGGCCCTGTCGCCGGACCATCCGGTCCTGCGTGGTACGGCCCAGAACCCGGATGTCTATTTCCATGGCCGTGAGGTTGCCAATGCCTATTACAAGAAGGTGCCCGGTATCCTGCAGGCCCAGATGGACAAATTTGCCAAGCGCACGGGACGTCAGTACAACCTTGTCGATTACGCCGGTGACCCGAACGCCGAGCGTGTCGTCGTGATGATGGGCTCCGGCTGCGAGGCGATGGAGGAACTGGTTCTGCACCTCAACGCCCAGGGGGAGAAGGTTGGCCTGATCAAGGTCCGCCTGTTCCTTCCTTTCCCGACCGAGCAGTTCTGCAAGGCGATTCCTGCCAGCGTCAAGAAGATTACCGTCCTTGACCGCACCAAGGAGCCCGGCTCCATCGGCGAGCCGCTTTACCAGGCGGTGCGCACTGCGATTGGAGAGGGGATGGTCGAGGGCCTTACCGCTTTCTCCGGGTACCCCTCAATTGTCGGAGGCCGCTACGGTCTCGGTTCCTTCGAGTTCAACGCCGGCATGTGCAAGGCGGTCCTCGACAACATGTTGCTCGACAAGCCGAAGAACCACTTCATTGTCGGCTTCAAGGATGACATCAACGGGGAGAGTCTCGACTTCGACCCCAGTTACCTGGTCCCCTTCGAGGGCTACGCGGCGATGTTCTACGGCCTCGGTTCCGACGGCACCGTCGGCGCCAACAAGAACTCGATCAAGATCATCGGCGACTGCACCGATCACAAGGTCCAGGCCTACTTCGTCTATGACTCGAAGAAGGCCGGCAGCATGACCACCAGCCACCTGCGCTTCGGCAACCAGGACATCAAGTCGACCTACCTGATCCAGCAGGCCGATTTCGTCGCCTGTCACAACTTCTCCTTCCTCGAGAAGTACGACATGCTGAAGAACGCCAAGCAGGGCGCGACCTTCCTCCTCAATTCACCTTACGGCAAGGATGAAGTCTGGGCGCACCTGCCGAAGTACGTGCAGCAGCAGATCATCGACAAGCAGCTCAAGTTCTTCGTCATCGACGGCGTGCACCTCGGCGAGAAGATCGGCCTCGGGCCGCGCATCAACGTCATCATGCAGACCGCCTTCTTCAAAATCTCCGGCATCATCCCCGAGGCCCAGGCGATCGAGCAGATCAAGACCGCGATCGAAAAATCGTACGGCAAGGCCGGCGAGAAGGTCGTGGCGATGAACAAGCAGGCCGTCGACGCAGCCCTCGAGAGCATCTACGAAGTCGAGGTGCCGGCGACCGCCGACAGCAGCATCGAGATGCAGATCGGCAAGTGGGACGGCACCCCGGAGATGGTGCAGAAGACCCTCGGCAAGATCATCGACGGTCTCGGCCACGAGCTGCCGCTGTCAGCGATGCCGGCCGACGGCACCTTCCCGACCGGCACCGCGGCCTACGAAAAACGCAACATCGCGGTCAATATCCCGGTCTGGGAGAAGGACCTGTGCATCCAGTGCGGCATCTGCTCCTTCGTCTGCCCGCATGCCACCATCCGCATGAAGATCTACGACGAGTCCGAGCTCAAAGGCGCGCCGGAGACCTTCAAGTCGGTTCCGGCCAAGGGCAAGGACATGGACGGCAAGCTCTTCACCCTGCAGGTCGCGCCCGAGGACTGCACCGGCTGTGGCGCCTGCGTCCACAACTGCCCGGCCAAGAGCAAGACCGAGGAAGGCAAGAAGGCGATCAACATGACCTTCCAGGCCCCGCTGCGCGAGGCGGAGGCGAAGAACTGGGACTTCTTCCTCAATCTGCCCGACACCGACCCGGCGCTGGTCAACCGCGCGACCCTCAAGGGGAGCCAGCTGCTGCCGCCGATGTTCGAGTTCTCCGGCGCCTGTGCCGGCTGTGGCGAAACCCCGCACCTCAAGCTGGTCTCCCAGCTGTTCGGCGACCGCATGATCGTCGCCAACGCCACCGGCTGCTCGTCGATCTACGGCGGCAACCTGCCGACCACCCCGTGGACCAAGCGCAAGGACGGCCTCGGTCCGGCATGGAGCAACTCGCTCTTCGAGGACAACGCCGAGTTCGGTCTCGGTATGCGCCTCGCCGCCGACAAGACCAAGGAGTTCGCCCGTGAGCTGCTCGAGAAGAATATCGACTGCGGCTGCAAGGCCTGCGAGGGGACTGCCGAGCTGAAGAAGGAGATCCTCGCCTCGGCGCAGGACAGCCAGGAGGAGATCGAGGCCCAGCGGGCGCGCGTCGCCAAGCTGAAGAAGGTCCTCGGCGCCTGCACCCACGAGACCGCCAGGCCGCTGCTGGTCAACGTCGACTACCTGGTCGAGAAATCGGTCTGGATCGTTGGCGGCGACGGCTGGGCCTATGACATCGGCTACGGCGGCCTCGACCACGTCCTCGCCTCGGGCGAGAACGTCAACGTGCTGGTGCTCGACACCGAGGTCTACTCCAACACCGGCGGCCAGGCCTCCAAGTCGACCCCGACCGGTGCGGTGGCGCTGTTTGCCGCCGGCGGCAAGCAGATGCCGAAGAAGGACCTGTCGATGATCGCCATGAGCTACGGCAACATCTACGTCGCCCGCATCGCCCTGTCCAACCCGGCGCAGGCGGTCAAGGCGCTGATCGAGGCCGAGGCCTACGATGGTCCGTCGCTGATCATCGCCTACAGCCACTGCATCGCCCACGGCATCAACATGGCCACTGCGGTCGACACCTGCAAGGACGCGGTCAACTCCGGTCACTGGCCGCTGTTCCGCTTCGATCCGCGCCGCGCCGAGCAGGGGCAGAACCCGCTGCAGCTCGACAGCAAGGATCCGTCGATCAGCTTCGAGGAATTCGCCAACAACCAGAACCGCTTCCGGGTTCTGAAGAAGGCCAACCCCGAAGCGGCCGAAGCGCTGATTGCCCGCAGCGCCCAGGAGACTGCCACCCGCTACGACCTGTACAAGAAACTGGCGGGCCTGCAGGCCGACTGCGGCAAGGGCGAATAAGTCCGAGAAGACGTTTAGCGTATTCTCCCCGGCACCCTTTGGGTGCCGGGGATTTTTTTTCTGGCCAAGCCTGTTGGGACAGGCTAGCCTGCCGCCTGGAGGTGGTTGATGCTGGTCGAGCTTTTCAAGGTCCTGGTCGAGGTCATTCTGCCGGTCTTCGGTGTCGTGGTGGTCGGATTTTTGGCCGGGCCGCGTCTTGGCCTGCAGGCCGGGACCCTGACCCGCAGTGCCTATTTTGTCTTTGTCCCCGCATTTATCTTCCGGGTTATCAGTCACACGGAAGTGTCGCTGACCACGGCGGCGCGCATGATCGGTTTTATCGTTCTGGCCCAGGTGCTGGCCGCACTGGCCGCCGGCGGTCTCGGTCGCTTGCTCGGACGTTCGCGCGAGTTGATCGCCGCCTTTGTCATGGCGGCGGTGTTTGGCAATGTCGGCAATTTCGGCCTGGCTGCCATCCGCTTCCGTCTCGGGGACGCGGCCCTGGGGCCTGCGACCCTCTATTCAGTAGTTATCACCCTTGCGGCCTTTGTCATATGTGTCGGCGCGGCCGGCTGGGCTCGCGGCGGCGGCGCCGGAGCGGTTGCCGGCGTTCTGAGAACCCCGGCGCTTTGGGCCATGGTCCCGGCCCTGGCGGTGTCGGGTTTCGGCCTGGGCGTGCCCCTGTTTGCCGAGCGCCTGATAGGGCTTCTGGCCGATGCCATGATCCCGGTGATGCTCTTCGCCCTCGGGGTGCAGATTCATGAACAGAAGCGCATCTTCATCAACCGGGATGTGCTCACCGCCTGCGGGCTTAGGCTGCTGCTGGCGCCTCTTGTTGCCTGGGGGGTGGTCGGCTGGTTCGGTCTGAATGGACTGCAGGCCGCCTCGGGTATTCTGCAGGCGGGGATGCCGACAGCCATCCTGGTGTCGATCATCGCACGGGAGCACGACCTGCTGCCGGCATTCGCTACCTCGGTCGTGGTGGTGTCAACCCTGCTCTGCCTGGCAAGTCTCAGCCTGCTGATGGTGCTGGTCTGACGCCCGCGAATCGGGCAAATACCTTGCCCGTCAGGGGGTTTGATGCTATATAACGCTGGATGCGCAAACCTGCCCAAGGAGCCTGCACATGATCGGGAACCACAGCTCTCCCTTTGTCATGTATGAGGAGGAACTTCAGCAGATCAACGCCGTACTGGCGAAGCTGCTGAGGG
>RFIO01000211.1 GCA_003695205.1 Deltaproteobacteria bacterium | reverse complement strand
TGACCTTGAGCCAGTTGCTGTCGTTCTGGTCATTCAGGTAGAGCTTGTTTTCGGCGCCCCAGTTGATGACGTACAGGTCAAGGTCGCCGTCGTTGTCGACGTCGGCAAAGGCGGTTCCCTTGGTGCGCACGGTCTCGCACTTGAGCTGCGGCTGGCTGTCGGCGACGTTGACGAAATTGCCCTTGCCGTCGTTCAGGTAAAGCTGGTTGGCCAGCTTGCAGTCGCCCTCGTAGAGGTCGAGGTCACCGTCATGGTCGACGTCGCCGAAGGTCGGGCCCTTGCCCCAGCCCTCATGGGCGCCGGCGATCTTCTCATTGGCCCTGGCGAAATGACCCTTGCCATCGTTCAGGTAAAGGTTGTTGGGACCGACGTAGTTGGACACGAACAGGTCGAGGTCGCCGTCGTTGTCGATGTCGGCGAATGCGGCACCCAGGCCCCAGTTGGGATCTTCGACGCCGGCCTCGGCGGTGGCATCACGGAAGGTGCCGTCGCCGTTGTTGATGTAGAGACGGTTCTTTTCGCCGACCGGATACTGGCCGTTGACCACGTAAAGGTCGACGCGGTTGTCGTTGTTGACGTCGGCCCAGACGCCCATCCAGCTCCAGCTGCGGTCGCCAACGCCGGCAACATCGGTCACGTCGGAAAAGGTGCCGTCGCCGTTGTTGCGGAACAGCACGTTCTTGGCGCCGACACCATAGTTGGCACAGTACAGGTCGAGGTTGCCGTCATTGTCGAAGTCGGCCCAGGAAGCACCGTAAGTGAAAGCCTTCAGACCGACGCCGGCCTTGTCGGTCACGTCGGTGAAGGTGCCGTCGCCGTTGTTGTGGAACAGGCGGTTGGCCTCGATTTCATAACGTCCGCCGGTGGCCAGGTAAAGGTCGACGAAACCGTCATTGTCATAGTCGCCGAAGGCACTCCCCATGGCCAGACCGGGATAATCGAGCCCGGCACCGGCCCTGGCGGTGATATCCTCGAACTGACCGTTCCCCTTGTTCAGGTAGAGGTGGTTGGCGCCACCCTTGTTGGACACGTACAGGTCGACCAGACCGTCGTTGTTGATGTCGCCAAAGGCGACGCCTTTGCCGAGCCCGGCATCGGCGACACCGGCTTTGGCGCTGATGTCCACGAACTGCTGGGCGGTCGCCAG
>RFIO01000210.1 GCA_003695205.1 Deltaproteobacteria bacterium | reverse complement strand
GTGCCGGGCCTTGCAGGCGGCCGGCTGCTTCTGGCACGTCGAGCGGGACCTGCGCCGGCTGGATGGGGTCGTGGCGACAACGGCGGGTTACGCCGGCGGCGACCTGACGCATCCGGACTACGAGCAGGTCTGTCGTGGCATCGGCGGCCACATCGAGGCGGTGCTGGTGGAATTCGATCCCGAAAAGCTCGATTATGCCGATCTTTTGCAGGCCTTTTTCGACCTGCATGACCCGACCGACCCCTATGGTCAGGGGCCCGATCGCGGGCCGCAGTATCGCTCGGTTGTCTTTTACGCTGATAATGAGCAGAAAAAGCAGGCTGAAATCGCCCTTGAGACCGTGAGTAGAAGTGGTCGCTACCGTCGTCCGGTCATAACCGAGCTGCGTCCCTGGACCAGCTTCTGGCCCGCCGAGCCGGAACACCAGGGCCGCCTGTGCGACTGATCCCCTTCAGGCGCTGACCACCCGGTTGCGGCCTGCCTTCTTGGCACGGTAGAGGGCCTGGTCGGCCCGCTTGATGACCTGGTCGGCGGCTTCCCCCTTTTTTCTTTCCGCCACACCCATACTGACCGTTACGCTCAGGCGCCGTTGCTCCCTTGGCTTCTTCGGTTTGGCAGGCTTGTTGCGGGGGCGCTGGTAACGCCGCCGGAGGATGAATCCCGCCTGTTCGACCTCGACGCGGATGCGGTCGACCTCCTGTTCGACCGTCGCGAGGCTGCGACCGGGAAAGAGCAGGGTGAATTCTTCACCGCCGTAACGGTAGGCCCGGCCGC
Organism: Deltaproteobacteria bacterium; assembly: GCA_003695205.1. Lineage (GTDB taxonomy): Bacteria > Desulfobacterota > Desulfuromonadia > Desulfuromonadales > Geothermobacteraceae > Geothermobacter. The sequence goes on along the minus strand of RFIO01000210.1, from coordinate 1,513 downwards.
CGGCGCCCACGCCTGCCAGGCGGCCGGCCACCATCTTCAGTACCTGGTCGCCGACATCATGGCCGTAGCGGTCGTTGAACTGCTTGAAGTGGTCGATGTCGACCATGGCGAGGCTGTAGCGGCCGGCAATGCGTTCAAGCGCCTCATTCAGCGCGCGTCGTCCGGGAAGCCCGGTCAGTTCATCGTGGAAGGCCAGGCCGTGGCTCATTTCCACCAGAGCTATGGCCGGAGCCAGGCCGACCAGGGCGAACCAGGTCAAAGGAGATATCTGCCAGCTCCAGTAAAGAGCGACAGTTCCGGCCAGGGCGGCGAATGCCAGGGCCCATTCGATCGGGCCGCCGGCACGGTACAGGCCGTAGCAGGCCAGCAGTCCGAGCAGAAGCCAGGCCAGCAGCAGAATGAAGGAAGGCAGGACCACGTTGAATGGAAGAGATGACACCGGTTGCCAGTCGAGGATCTGCCGCACCGCGTCCGGCCGGAAAGACGCCGCGGTAAAAACCGTGGCCCACAGACCGGCAAATCCCAGGGTGCGCAACAGCCCCGACAGGCTGATCAGCCCCCGTTCAGGCAGCCAGACCAGCACAACAAGGCTGGCGGGCAACAGCAGGGCGAACAGTTCCCGGCTGTGCGCAACCTGACCGGCCAGGTCCAGCCAGCCGGCCGGGACCGCGCCGGCGGCGAGCAGACAAAGGGCCAGGGCCGGGCGACCACGGTTGAAGCGCCAGGCCAGGGCCAGACCGAGGCCAAGCACCAGCCAGGGGAGGGCGGGCAGGTAGGGCTCTACGACCATCCTGCCGTTCGGCCAGAGGTTGAGGGCCAGCAGGGCGGCGAGTGAAACCAGGACTGGCAGGACCCCCGGCATCTTTTCAGTCTTTCCGGGTGCAGGGAAGATCGAGATGGATGACCTGGCCGCGCTTGCCGACAAAGACCTGGCTGTCCTGAAGCCGGGGGCGCCAGCTGTCACTGGTGCAGCTCAGCTCAAAGGTTTCCTGGTAGGGGAGTCCCGGAATGAAGGCGGGCACACTGTAGTCGATGCCGTCGAGAGTACAGACGACCTGCTTGTCCAGGTCCTTTTCGTCCTCGTCGCGCCGACCGTCACCGTTGAGGTCCTCGAAGGCGTCGATGATAAGGATGCCGCGCTCGGTCGCCAGCTCCGGCGGTGAGCCGAAGGTCAGGTCGAGAATGCTCTCCTCCTCTTCGGGAACCGGTTTGTGCTTCCGCAGGTTGACTTCGGCCTCGGTGGCGCCGGCCGCCAGGCCGTTGCCCGACAGCGCCAGGGTGAGGGACAGGATGAGAAAAAGGATGTGCCGGACCGGGCGCCGGCACATCCTTGGGCATATCAGCGGCATGGCTCTTTGCTCAGCCTTGCTTCTTCTGCACGTCGACCATTTCGATATCGAAGGTCAGCTCCTTGCCGGCCAAGGGATGGTTGGCGTTGAGCGTGACGGTCTCTTCGGTCAAATCGTCGATCATGAAATACATCACCTGGCCGTCCTCGCGCGAAACCTGCAGC
>RFIO01000209.1 GCA_003695205.1 Deltaproteobacteria bacterium | reverse complement strand
CAGCACAGTTCCCGACCGCAGATGACCAGGCCGCCGACCAGTTTGGCCTCGTCCCGCACCCCGATCTGTCGCATCTCGATCCTGGTGTGGAAATGGTGTGCCAGATCCTTGACCAGTTCGCGAAAATCGACCCGGCCGTCGGCGGTAAAGTAGAAAATAATCTTGGATCCGTCGAACTGGTATTCCGCCCGGACGAGTTTCATCGGCATCTGCCGTTCCTCAATCCGTTTCAGGCAGAAGCGGTAGGCTTCCTCTTCGCGGGCGGCGTTCACCTGGCCCAGGTTGAGATCCTCATCGGTGGCCAGTCTGATGACGTTTTTCAGCTGCCGGGGGGCCGCATCACCCTCAACCTCGCGGGGGGGAAGGACGACGCTGCCAAGGGCGCGGCCACGGTCGGTTTCGACCACGACCTGATCTCCGACGGCCAGGTCGAATTGCTGGGCATTGAAGTCGTAGCGTTTGCCCGCCGGTCTGAACTTTATCGTTACAATCCGCATGGAACGGGTTTCCTCCGTATCAGGCAGCCAGCCTTTCCAGCAGGACATTGATTGCCAGCTGGCGGTTGACGTTGCGTTCAAGCTGGCGGCGTACCTGTTCCAGGGAGTCGATCTTCCCCAGCAGGGAATGGATCGTTTTGCCGCCGGCCAGCCGGGTAATGAAATCGGTCGCATCAACATTCACCGCCTGGTTGCCGCGGCCCAGGGCCAGATGCAGGGCGTCCCGGTAGAGGGTCTGGAGAATGTCGATGATGTCGGGCAGGTCATCCTTGCGCCGATCAAGTTCCTCGGCCAGGCGAAGGCGCGAGCCCGGGTCTGTCAATCGCTCGGCGCTGAACCAGGCAAAGACCTCCCGGCGCAGACTGCCGAATTCTTCACGCCCACTGCCGGCGGCACGCGCGAAGCTTCCTTCGGCAAGAGCGGCCAGAACCCTTGCCTCCGGCTCTTCGATGCCGAGGCGCTCGGTCAGAACCGTGAGCACCTCTTCGCGGGGCAACCGGTGAAAAGGAACCCTCTGGCAACGGGACCTGATGGTCTGCAGCAGTCGTTCCGGATGGCTGCTCAGCAGGATCAGAATTGTGTCCCCCGGGGGTTCCTCAAGGGTTTTGAGCAGGGCGTTGCCGGCTGCCGGGTTCATGCTGTCGGCGCGATCGATAATACAGATCTTCTTGCGCCCCTCGACTGGTCTGTAGGCCAGCTCCCGGGTGAGTCGCCTGATCTGTTCGATCTTGATCCCCGCGCCCTCGGGTTCGACCATGTGCAGATCGGGATGGTTGCGGTGATCAATCTTGCGGCAGGCGGCGCAACTGCCGCAGCCTGTTCCTTCCAGGCAGCAGAGGGCCCGGGCAACGGCCGTGGCCATCAATTTTTTGCCGATACCTTCAGGCCCCTCGAACAGGTAGGCATGCGCCAGTCGGCCGGCACCTATGGCCCGCCGGAAAATGTCCTTCTGTTGCTGGTGGCCGATGATCTGATCGAAGGTCATTCGAAAATATCCCGCGCGATGGCTGCCGGGAGCCTGACTGCAACCGGCCCTGATCGAATGGAGCATTATAGGGAACCGCCGGGCTCTTAATCAAGGATAAACCCGTTGGCAGGCGTTGCCTGGCTCAGGCAAAAGGGCTATACTTCCAGCGTTTTTTTTCATTCGGCCAAGTGTATGACCCCAACGTGCGGATCACAACGTTCATCAGGTAAAGCCCCAGGTTATGAGCAAAGAACTTTCCGAACTTGAAGAGGCAATCGGTTACAGGTTTGCCGACCGTGAGCTCCTGGTCAAGGCGCTGACGCACAAGTCCTATGCCAACGAACACCGCGAGCAAGGCGCCCTGGATAACGAGCGGCTTGAGTTCCTCGGCGATGCCGTCCTTGACCTCGCCGTCAGCCAGACCATCTTTCGGCAGGAGCCAAAGCTGGCCGAGGGGGAAATGACCCGGGTGCGGGCCGAGGTTGTGAGCGAACCCAGCCTGGCCGAGGTAGCGAGGCGTCTCGGCGTTGGCGCCCATATGTTGCTGGGGCGGGGTGAGGAGATGACCGGCGGTCGTGAGAAGGAAAGTCTTCTCTCCGACGCCATGGAGGCGATTCTTGGGGCGATCTTTCTCGACGGTGGTTTCAGCCAGGCGGAACAGGCCGTCCGGCGCTGGATGGCCGGGCGCATCGAGTCGGCCGCCAGGGAAAAGACCGGTCTGGATGCCAAGACTCGCCTGCAGGAGCTGTTGCAGGCGCGCGAAGGACGGCTGCCGCGTTACGTGCTGACCGGGACCGAGGGGCCGGATCACGCCAGGCGCTATCATGTCGAGGTCCATTTCGATGGCGCGGCCATCGGCAGCGGCAAGGGTCGCACCAAGAAACAGGCGGAGCAGAACGCCGCAAGGGCGGCCCTGGCTCGCCTGACTGATGAGGTCTCTTGACGATCTACCCGGTTTTCCTGGCCAATGCCGCCTGCCCCCAGCGCTGCGTCTACTGCGACCAGACCCGGCTTTCCGGAGTGACGGAGATCGGGCCTCCCCGCCGTATGCTCGAAAATCTGGCACGCATGCTTCCCGGGAGGGGAGCAGGGGAAGTGGCCTTTTACGGCGGCAGCTTCACCCTGTTGCCGGCCGATTTCCAGAATGCCCTGCTGGCCGGAGCGGCAGAGTTTGTAGGCCGGGGACGGTGTCGGGGCATTCGGATTTCGACCCATCCGGCCGGGCTTGACCAGGGGCATCTCGACCTGCTGTCACGATACCCGGTCACCACGGTCGAAGTTGGCTGCCAGAGTTTCGATGACAGGGTCCTGCGTGCTGCCGGCCGGGGGCACACGGCCGCCCAATCCATTGCGGGGCTTGAGCGGCTTCTGGCAGAGGGCTGGCAGGTAGTGGCGCAACTGATGCCCGGTCTTCCGGGTGCCGACGACGCCGAGGCAGAAGCATCCCTGCGTACCGTCGTTGCCGCCGGCATACGGCAGGTGCGTATCTACCCGGTGGTTGTGCTCGAAGGGACGCCCCTTGCCGACATGTATCGAAGGGGGACCTATCGTCCCTGGTCTGTCGATGAGACCGTAGACTGTTGCGCCCGGCTCTGGCGCCAGTGTCTGCGGTCCGGGGTGCGGGTCATTCGCATGGGGCTTCCGCCCCTCGATGACGAACCGGTTGCCGGCCCCTGGCATCCGGCATTCGGACAACTTGTGCGCAGTCGCCTGTGGTACCATGCACTTGCAACGGCAGGTTGTGGAAAGGCAGCTGTGACGTTGGCGGTCCATCCCGATGACCTGAGTGATGCCGTCGGATATCGTCGGCAGAATATTCAGCGTCTCGAGGGGGAGGGGCTGCAGGTTCGTCTGGAGCCTGACCCGGGTCTTGAACGGCTGTGTGTCAGGGCCGGGGACAATGTTCAAAAAATACATGAAGTCGAAGGTTTAAGTTGATGGATGTTAAGCAGTTTCGAAGTGGTTTCGTTGCCCTGGTGGGGCGGCCCAATGTCGGCAAATCGACCCTGCTCAACCGGGCCCTGGGTCAGAAGATCGCCATAACCTCGCCCAAGCCGCAGACCACCCGCAACCGCATCCTCGGTATCTGCCACCGTGACAAGGCGCAGATTCTCTTTCTTGATACCCCCGGCATCCACCGCCCCATGGGCAACAAGCTCAATCGCTACATGGTCGACCAGGCTTTCGCCGTGCTGGAGGAAGTCGACCTGACACTGCTGCTGGTCGAGGCCGACCGGCCGGCTGAGCTGGATGAACGCATTCGCGACGGTCTGGCCCGGTCGGGACGTCCCGTAATCCTGGTGCTGAACAAGATCGACCGGGTTTCGCCTCCTGAACTGCTTGCCGTCATCGATGCCTGGCGCGGGCTGGCCGATTTTGCCGAAATCGTCCCGGTGTCGGCCCTGGCCGGTGATAATGTTGACCGGTTGCTCGATGTTGTCACCGGCTACCTGCCCGAGGGGCCGCCCCTCTACCCGGAAGATATGGTGACCGATCTGCCCGAACGCTTCCTCGTCGCCGAGATGATCCGCGAGCAGGTATTGCGCAAGCTTGAACAGGAAATCCCCTACGGCGTTGCCGTGCGGGTCGAAAATTTCGAGGAGGACCCGGCACGTAACCTGGTGGTGATACATGCTGTTATCCACCTGGAGCGCGATTCCCACAAACGCATCGTGGTCGGCAAGCAGGGTAAGATGATTCGTGCCATTGGTGCTGATGCGCGCAAGGCGATTGAACGCCTGCTGGGGACAAGGGTTTTTTTGCACCTGTTCGCCCGGGTCGACCGCAACTGGACCCGCTCGGACAGGCTGCTGCGCGAATTCGGATATGAATGATCTTTCGGGCCCCAGCTGCCCGATTCCTGGAGTTGTTGCATGTTGCCTGTTGTAGCCATCGTCGGCCGGCCCAATGTCGGCAAATCGACCCTTTTCAACCGACTCTATGGTCAGCGCAAGGCGATCGTCGAGGATGTTCCCGGCGTCACCCGCGACCGCAACTACGCGCGCGTCGAGAGGTTCGGTCGCAGCTTTCTTCTCATCGACACCGGCGGTTTCGAACCGGTCAGCGAGGACCGGCTGCTGACCCAGATGCGCGAGCAGTCGCAACTGGCGGTCGAGGAGGCCGATGTCATCCTGTTCGTGCTGGACGCCAAGCAGGGCATGACCCCGGCGGACCAGGAAGTAGCAGATATTCTGCGCCGCTACCGAAAACCTCTTGTCTGCCTGGTCAACAAGGTCGACGGTCCGCGCGACGAAGCGAATGCCGCCGAGTTCTACGCCCTGGGCTTTGAGGACCTGATCTGCATCTCTGCCGAGCACGGCCACGGCATGTCGGAACTGGCGGGCCGGCTGGAAGATCTGCTGCCGGAGAACAAAAAGGCCGAATCGGACCAGCCGGAGACCAGGCTTGCCATCATCGGTCGTCCCAATGTCGGCAAAAGCTCGCTGGTCAACCGGATTCTCGGTTATGAGCGGGTGGTGGCCAATCCCATGGCCGGTACGACCCGGGCTTCGGTGGATACGCCCTTCACCTACAATCGCAAGCCCTATCTGATGATTGATACCGCCGGTATCCGCCGCAAGGGGAGGGTGAGCCAGAAACTGGAAAAGTTCAGTGTCGTCCAGGCCCTCAAGGCCATGGAGCGGGCCCATGTCGTGCTGATGGTGGTCGATGCGCGCGAAGGGGTGACCGACCAGGATCTTACCATTGCCGGTTACGCCGAGGAGAAGGGGAGGGCCATCATCCTGGTGGTCAACAAGTGGGATCTGGTGGAGAAGGATCACACCACCATGGGGAGCTACGTCAAGGACCTGCGCGCGCGCTTCCGGTTCCTGGCGCACGCGCCCATTCTGTTCGTGTCGGCTCTCACCGGGCAGAGGGTATCGAAGATCATGGGCGAGGTTGAGGCCCTGGCCGAGGAGTTCAATCGTCGACTTTCCACCTCGGCCCTCAACAAGGTGCTGCGGGAGGCAATCGAGGCCCACCAGCCGAGTATCTTTCAGGGCAAACGGCTCAAGTTCTTCTATGCCACCCAGACGGCGGTGCGGCCACCGACCATCACCGTATTTGTCAGTCGCGCCGACGGGGTCCATTTCAGCTATCAGCGTTATCTGGCCAACAGGTTTCGGCAGGCGCTTGGTTTGACGGGGTCACCTCTGCGGGTCCGCTACCAGAGCCGGGAGCACTGAGCCGTATCCGGCCGGGTTATGGCTTTACTTGGCCACAGGGCTGGGATATATTCTTTTTTATTGGAATTTTCGGACTTTGAATGCCTTCGTTCGCGGTGTGACTGATCTGATATGAGCCTCGTCGGCAACCTCGAAGACCTTGGTCTCGGTGACATTCTGCAGATTGTCAGCCTGAGCCGCAAATCGGGCGTCCTGCATTTGCGCAGCGGCGACCGCGCGGGGACTATTGTCTTTTTCAACGGCCAGGTAATCCGGGCGACCTGCAGCGACGATCATGCCGAACTGGGTGATCTTCTGGTCGAGCGCGGGCTGGTCAGCCGGGACGTTCTTCAGCAGGCCCTTGAGGCCCAGCGCGACAGTGACACACCCGTTCGCCTGGGCGATATCCTGACCGGACAGAATCATGTGGCCGCGGATGTCATCGGCCAGGTGCTGCGCGAACAGATCGAGCAGACTGTCTATCGTTTCTTTTCCTGGAACGAGGGAACATTCGCTTTTGAGCTTTACGAGGCTGATGAAATTGCCGGAGAAACGGGCCAGGCTGATGACCTGTTCGAGCAGGGCATCAACCCCCAGTGGCTTGCGATGGAAGGCAGCCGGCTGCTCGACGAGAGCCGGCACCGGCAGGAATCGGTCTCGGCTGAGGAGCTGTCCGAACTGACCGGTGATTCAGCCGCCCGGCTCTCGGCGGATGAGTCTGATGAGGGTGTTGAGGCGGAACCTTCTCCAATCGAAGCCCCAAGGGGCGACGGGGTGCCCCTTTTTCTTGTCGACGACGACGCGCTGACCAGGCGTATGCTGGCCGAGGCCCTGAGGGCCCGGGGGTTTGCCGTACAGGCCTTCTCTGACGGGCGTAGCTGCCTTGAGGCTCTGGAAAAGTCGGGCGCGGGTGTGACACCCCCGCACCTTGTGGTCGACCTGATCATGCCGCGTATCGACGGCAGTGGCATTCTTGGCGGCCTGGAGCTGGCTGAGCGCACCCTTGAGCTTCCCGTCGGCAATCCCATGGTGGTCTTGACGGACCATGCCAATCCGGATGCCGAGAAGATGCTCGAAGAGAAAGGCATCCGGCACCTTCTGCGCAAGCCGAAGAAAGACGACTTGCGCTCCGATGAGGGGCGTGCCGCCCTTGATGCACTGGTGGGGCAGATCGCCGACATCCTCGGTAAATCACCGGGGAATGTGGCGAAATCACCTGTCGGCCTGGTTGATCTCGGGCGTGAGATTTTTTCCGAAATCGGCGAAGAGACCGTTGCTGCGGGGGACAGCCGGCCGTCATCACCCGGCCTGACGCTTCTCAAGGGGATGCTGCAGGAACTGAACAACCCGGCTCTGGGGGGCGGGGTTATCCTTCTGGTGCTGCGATTTGCCAGTGAAATCATGAACCGGGCCGTGGTTTTTCTGGTACGGGACGATGGGATAGTGGGGTTGGGGCAGTTCGGCCTGGAACAGTGCGTTTCCGATGCTGACCGCAAGGTACGCCAGATGAGGCTGCCGCTTGACCAGCCTTCGGTGCTGACCCGTGCACTGGAGGCGATGACACCCATACGGACGGTTCCCGGTGATTCGGAATGGGACTGTTATTTGCAGGAACAACTCGGAGGAGGTAAGCCCGAGGAGGTTTTCGTCGGCCCCATACTCAGCGAGGGGCGGGCTGTGGCCCTGCTGTACGGTGACAACCTGCCTGCTTCCGAAGGCGTCGGGGATACCGAGGCCCTTGAAATCTTTCTGTCGCAGGCAGGGCTGGCGATGGAGAAGGCGCTGCTCGAACGGCGCCTGCAGCTACAGAGCCAGCATGACAGCTGATTCTGGAATGTCCAAGCCATAAGGGGGGTTGTGTGGCCCGCAAAATTCTTATAGCCGAAGACTCTGCCACCATGCGTGCCCTGATCGTTTCGACCCTGTCCGCGGCGGGCGATTACGATATCATTGAGGCGGCCAACGGTTTTGAGGCATTGCGCATCCTTCCCAGGGAAAAGGTCGACCTGGTCATCACCGACATCAACATGCCCGACATCAACGGGCTGGAGCTTGTCAGCTTCGTCAAGAACAATCCCAATTACAGCGATACCCCGCTCATCATCATTTCCACCGAGGGGAGTGAAAAGGACCGGAACAAGGGCCTGGCCCTGGGGGCGGACGCCTACCTCGTCAAACCTTTTGCTCCCGAGGAACTGCAGACGCTTGTTCGGCGTTATTTCGAACAGGGGGAGCAACCGTGAGCGACAAGCCGACACAGGCGCTGCAGGACTTTCTCGCGGAGGCCGAGGAAATCCTCGAAAAGCTCAATCTCGACGTCGCGCTCATGAGCGAGCAGGTCGAGGCCGGTGACCCCGATCCGGATCTTGTCAATGCCATTTTTCGGGGTGCTCACAGCCTCAAGGGCCTTTCGGGCATGTTCGGGTTTGTCGACATCTCCGACCTGGCCCATCAACTGGAAGACCTGCTCGACCGATTGAGACTGGGGCGTATCTCCATCGGACCGCAACTGTTCGAACTGCTGTTCCAGGGGCTTGAAATGCTTACCGCCCTTGTGGCCGGCAAGGGACAGAACCCCGACTTCACCCTCGACCTGGCCCCGGTGCGCCAGCGTATCGCCGACCTGGTCGAAGGGCGCGGCGGTTCCGGTGATGACCCTTTCGCCGGCATCGACCTGCCCGACGATATCCGCAACGTTCTGACCGAGTACGAGGAAGCGCGGCTTGCTGCCAATATCGATCGTGGCCGTCAACTGGTCCTTGTGCAGGCGAGTTTCACCCTGTCAAACTTTGACCAGGAACTGGAAGCCCTCACGGCCCGCCTCAAAGAACAGGGTGAGGTGATCAGCACCCTGCCCAGCCCCGGTGACGACCCGGAAAAAATCGGGTTCCGCCTGCTGTGCGGTGTCGACCTGGCCCCGGAGGACCTGGCCGCCTTTGTTGATTGCGATCCGGGCGACATCGTACTTCTGAACCGCCGGCAGGAGCCATCCACCGCCGAACCCCTCCCTGTCACCGAGACTCCCTCTGCCGCCATACCGGAAAAAACGACCGTTGAAGAGGCGGCCGAGCAGGTTGAAGAAACAGGCTCACTGCGTTCCTTCAGCCGAACGGTCAGGGTTGATATCGAAAAGCTCGACAATCTGATGAATATCGTCGGGGAGCTGGTCCTTTCCAAGGGGGCTCTCGGGCGCATTTCGGGCGAGATAGCCGGCCTGATTCCCGCTTCACTGCTGACAGACGTGCAGAAAGCCCTCAAGGGCCTCGAACGACGTCTCGACGAACTGCAGACGGCGGTGATGGATGTCCGCATGGTGCCGGTTGCGCAGCTGTTCGACAAGATGACCCGCATCGTTCGGCGGGTTGCGGGTGAGCATCACAAACGGGTGCATCTTGAAATCAGCGGCGCCGACACCGAACTGGACAAGCTGATCGTGGAAGATTTGACCGACCCGCTGATGCATATCATCCGCAACGCGATCGATCACGGCATCGAACCACCCGAGGAACGGAGGGCCGCAGGCAAACCGGACAAGGCTGTCATCGCCCTGCATGCCATGCAGCGCGGCAACCATGTCGTCATCCAGGCGCGAGACGACGGTCGTGGCATTGATCCCGAGGCGGTGCGTCGCAAGGCGATTGAGAAAGGACTGCTGGGTGCCGATGCCCAGCCGAGCCGCGAGGAACTGTTCGAGCTGCTTTTTCGCCCCGGTTTCTCAACACGGGATCAGGTCAGTGATCTGTCGGGGCGGGGGGTCGGCATGGACGTTGTCAAGAACAACATCGCCGCCCTGTCCGGCATGATCGAAATCGACAGCGAGCCGGGGCAGGGGACCTGTATCAGCATCACCCTGCCGATAACACTCGCCATCATCAAGGCCCTGGTGGTCGAGGTCGCCGGCCGGACCTATGCCATTCCAATCAACTCGGTGCTCGAAACCCTGATGCTCGAGGCCGATGCCATCGAAACCATCGAAGGTCGCGAGGTGATTGAACTTCGCAATACCACCCTGCCGCTGTTGCGTATTGACGAACTTTTCGAACTTGATGGGCGTTCCGACCGGAAGACTCGCAAGTTCGTGGCGGTGGTCGGTATGGCCGAAAAACGTCTCGGCATCGTGGTGGACGATCTGGCGGGGCAACAGGATGTGGTCATCAAGAGTCTGGGGTCGGCCCTGTCCTTTGTCAGGGGTATCGCCGGCGCCGCCGACCTCGGCAACCAGCAGACCATTCTGGTTCTCGATGTCGGCGGCCTGATGAGCGAATCGTTGCGTGGCGAGGTGGCGGCCCATGTATAAGGACTTCTACGGGCTGTCCGAGCGCCCGTTCAGCAAGACCCCCGATCCGCGCTTCCTTTACCTCTCACGAGGGCACAGGGAGGCGATGGCCCGGCTTCTCTACGCCGTAGAGGAGAGGGATCTGATCCTGCTGACCGGCGGCATCGGTTGCGGCAAGACCACCCTGTCACGCGCCCTGATCGATGAACTGGAGGAGCATCACCAGGTCATTCTGTTCATCAATCCGCGGCTGTCGCCCATGGAATTCCTCAAGACCCTGGCGGCGCGACTCGGGGTCGGCAGGCCGGCCCGAACCAAGGCGGATCTGCTCGAACAGATCGGCAAACAGCTCTACCGGCGCTACGAGGAGGGAACCTGTCCGGTTCTGGTGGTTGACGAGGCCCAGCTGGTGCCGCACAAGGAGCTTTTTGATGAAATCAGGCTGTTGACCAACTTCCAGCTTGATGACCAGAATCTGATCTGCGTGGTACTCATGGGCCAGCCCGAACTGCGTCAGCGTCTGCGTCACCGGGCGTATGAAGCCCTCCGGCAACGGATCGGCATGCAGTTTGATCTCAAACCGCTCGACCGTGAAGAGACCTCGGCCTATCTTGACCATCGGCTGCAGGTTGCCGGGGGCAGGCCGGGGCTGTTCAAACCCGAGGCTGTTGATGTCATTTTCGATTTTTCCGGTGGTATCCCGCGGCGTATCAACCAGATCGCGTCGCTGGCGCTTCTCGAAGGGTTCGGCAGGGAGACTGCCGCGATAGGCCGGGACGTGATGGATGCTGTGCGTATCGAGCTGGACCAAGCTATCTGAGGGCTACGGAGAAACGATGGATCTGGTTGAGATTCGCAAAAAGGCGAAAAAGAAAAAGCGACCTGGCAAAAAAACGCGAGCTGACCGGGCCGTCGAGAAGCCAGGTGCTGTCGAAACGCCCGAAGTCTCGTCTGACGACGCTGCCGCCGTGGCGGCAGTTCCAGGGGCTGAGGCGACCGGCCCCGCACCAGAGATCACGGCCCCTGATTCATTCCCGGCAGAACCGGAACATCCGGTATCCGCACCAGAGCCCGTTGTTGCATCTCCCGATGGTTTGTCCGGAGATGACCGGCTCGACAAACTTTTTTCCGGTGAAGGGGATTTCGCACTGGCCACCGAAGAGGCCTATCTAAAGGCGCTTCAGGCAGCTCCAGAGGAAGAGGCCGGTGAACGCAGGCGCTGGCTGTCATTTGCTCTCGGGCACGAGCAGTACGCGGTCGATATCGAGCAGGTTCGGGAAATCATCAAGCCACGCGAGGTGACGGAGATCCCGCGCACGCCCGATTTCCTGCTGGGCGTCATCTCCCTTCGTGGTGTCGTCGTGCCGATCTACGATCTCTGCCGCCGCCTGCGTCTCGGGGAGACGGGACTCAGTGAACGTACCCGTATCATCGTCTGTGAACTGGACGACCGCATTGCCGGCCTGCTGGTTGACAATATTTCCCAGGTCGTTGATGTCGCTGAACAGCAGATTGAACCGCCACCGGCCATCCTGACCGGGCTCGATCGGGACATGGTGGAGGGGGTAGGACGTGTGCAGGGCCGCATGATCGTACTGCTCAATGTCGAGCAGGTCCTGGCCGTCGACAATGTTACCGCCTGACTGGGCGGGGCCGCCTTCGGGGCCGAAACCATCCGACAGAAGGAGTGGGCCGTGGATCGCAAGAAAATTCTGATTGTCGAGGACGAAGAGAGTCTGCTCAAGCTTGAGAGCATTTTGCTGACATCCAAGGGGTATGATGTCCAGGGAGTTTCCAACGGCATCGCGGCACTTGAGGTGATTGCCGAGGAACCGCCTGACCTGGTGCTGCTCGACATCATGCTGCCCGAGATGGACGGTTTCGAAGTCTGCCGGCGCATCAAGGAGAACGAGCAGTCGCGGCACATCCCGGTGATCATGCTGACAGCGAAGAAGAGCCGCGAGGACATGGCCCGGGGTGAGGATGTAGGTGCCGACTGGTATATCACCAAGCCCTTCAAGTCGGCCATGGTGATCGAAACCATCCAGAGGTTTTTGACGCGGTGATTGCACAGACCGACACGGAAAAAAACTCCGACGGTTCGGCATCCGTGAGGCAGGAGATCCAGCTGGCCTGTTTCCGGGTGGGCTCGTTGTATTACGGGATCGATATCCTGCGCATCCGCGAGGTAATCCGACCGCTCAGGATCACCCCCATACCCAAGGCGCCGGCCTTTGTCGAGGGGGTTGTCAACCTGCGCGGCACTGTGATTCCCGTCGTCGACCTGAGGCGCCGTTTTGACCTGGAGATTCCCGAGGATGATCGGCGCACGCGTATCATGATCTGCGCGGTCTACGGCCGTATTATTGGCCTCAAGGTCGATGAGGTTGCCGAGGTCCGATCCTATGGCCGGGTCGACATCCAGCCGGCGCCACACTTCATCAAGGGGCGCGAAGCCGAGTTCTTTCTCGGCGTCTGCCGCCGCGATGACGACCTGATCATGATCCTTGATCTGGAAAAGATCCTGACCTCCGAAGAACGAATTGATCTTGAGTCGGTTGGCCCCGAAGCCGCCGGCGACTGACCGCCACCGGACGACAGACATGATTATTCAATGCCCTTCCTGCAGTGCCCGGGCCCGTCTTGATGAAAAACGCCATGCCGGCCGCAAACTGAAGATCAAATGTCCCGCCTGCGGGGAGGCCATCAGGGTCGACGTTCCCGCCGCCGATAAAAAGGCCGCCCCCTCGCATTCAGGGACGCGGGTACTTGTGGCTCATGCCGACCCGGTCCTGTGCGAGACCATTGGCAAGGTGGTTGAAAGTGCCGGCATGCAGTTCAGGCAGAGCTGCGACGGTGACTCGGCCCTGACGCTTCTTGAAAGCTGGAAACCCCAGATCATGGTCGTTGATGTGGCCCTGCCGGGACTGTACGCCTTCGAAGTCGTCGAGCGGGTCCGCTCGCGAAAGGGACAGGAGCATGTCGGCATCATCCTGCTTTCATCGGTCTACAACAAGGCCGCCTACAAGCGGCGGCCCACCGATCTCTATGGCGCTGATGACTACATCGAACAGCACCATATTCCCGACGACCTGGTGCCGAAGATTCAAGCCCTGCTCGAAGGACGCCAGGCTCCAGCCGTCAGGCCGCCCGGGTCCGAGGTGGAGAAACGGGAATGGGACGATGTCAATCGCCAGATTCAGCAGGCCGGGGAACATCGACTCGAAAGCGGCGAGGAGATGGAACGTGCGCGCCAGCTCGCCCGCATCATCGCTTCCGATATCGCGCTCTACCATCACGACAAGTTGGACCAGGTCCGCGCCGGAATGAATCTGGCCGACTGCTTCCGGGCCGAGATCGACGAGGCGGCACGGCTTTTTCTCGAACGTTTTCCCGGTCGGGAGGGCCTGGCCGGCAGACTGGTTGTCGAGGTGCTGCAGGACCTGGTCGACGGCCGCCTCAATCGCCCATAGCCACTGGAAATCGTCATGAGCCATACGGACACCGAGAT
>RFIO01000208.1 GCA_003695205.1 Deltaproteobacteria bacterium | reverse complement strand
TCCAGGTTTCGGGCCTCGGTTTCGACCAGTTCTGCGAAGGTGTATTTGGCCAGGGTCTGCATCAGTTCGTTACGGATATCATGCCAGGCGCCATGGATCGGACAGAAGACATCCTTGTCGCAGAAGCCTTCCTGGGCGATGCAGTGATTCAGGTAGAGCGGCCCCTCTTCGGCGCGCACCACGTCGAGCAGAGTGATCTCCTCGGGCGCCTTGATCAGGTAGAACCCGCCACCGACACCGCGCTGGGAGCCGACGATGCCGTCCTTGATCAGCGGTTGAAGGATTTTGGTCAGAAAGGCCGGCGTGATGTCCTGGGCGGCGCAGATGTCCTTTTTCAGCACGATCTGGCCGCGTGGCTGCTTGGACAGGTGCAGCAGGGCCCGGATGGCATATTCCGTTGCGCGGGTAATGATCAAAATGTCCTCCCGTAACAATGATGACCAAAAAGGTATGTCTGGTAAGCAATACTTTTTTTTAAACAATGTGTCAACCCGGGTCGAAAAGTGAACCAACGCCAAGTTGACGGCACAGCCCGGAAATAGGGGTGGGGCGAATTTCAGACCGGCGCTCGGAAACCTCTCGCAGCGGCTTGCACACAGAGATTGGCGCGCTATAGTGAAAATTGTCCAACAAGGCAGTTCGCTGCCATTCACCCGAGGAGGACGTTATGAAGAAGGTCTGGTTTGTTGCTGGCTTGGTTTTGGTTCTTGGTTGGCCCGTATTGGCCCTGGCCAACGATTACGTCGGTTCGGAGAAATGTTTCCCCTGCCATCAACAGCAGTTCAACGACTGGCAGGCCTCAGGACACCCCTGGAAGCTGCGCAAGGTGGACAAGGCCCGCTATGCCAAGCTCCCCCTGCCCCCCGGCTATTCATGGGACGACATCAGCTACGTGATCGGTGGCGCCAACAAGAAGGCCCGCTACATTGACAGGCAGGGCTACATCATCACCAGCGCCAAGGACGGTTCCGAGGCCAAGACCCAGTACAACATCGAGGACGGCTCCTGGTCCTTCTATCACAAGGGTGAGAAAAAGCCGTACAAGTGCGGTCCCTGCCACATGACCAATTACAGCAAGGACGGCCATCAGGACAACCTGCCGGGCATGATCGGCACCTGGTCCGAAGACGGCATCGGCTGTGAGGAATGT
>RFIO01000207.1 GCA_003695205.1 Deltaproteobacteria bacterium | reverse complement strand
CTGTTTGGGGCCATGGCTGTTCCGGTCGGCTACCTGCTTGGCAGGCAGCTGGCAGGGAGAGTTGCCGGCTGGCTGTCAGCGCTGCTTCTTGGATTTTCAGCCTACAACGGTCTTATGGCCTCATTTGCCCGCCCCTATATCCTTGAACAGGTCTTTTTTCTGCTGGCGCTCTTTTTCGGATGGCTTTATCTCGGCGAAGCAAAAGACGGGGCGCGCTGGCCCCTGTTTGCAGCCCTGCTGCTGGCTTTGGGGTGCCATCGGTTCGCGCTGCAGCTTTTTCCCGTGCTCGGGATATTTTTTCTGGTCGGCAGCAATCGGAAGCGCGCGCTGGTTTTAAGCAACCTCCCGGTGGTGGCTGTATTGCTGGCCGTCTGCTGGCTGTTTTTCTTCTGGCATCCGGACAACGCTCATAGCGGGCGAACCGCCCTGGAACTGACCCTGGGCGGGCTTGATGACAAGTTGTCTTTCTTTCGGCAACTTCACAGGTATCTGCCCCTCGGAGGACTCTGGCTTCTGGTCCTGCCAATCACGGCGCTTCTGAACCCCAGCCGTATACTCTGGTCGCATATCGCTGGTTTCTTCCTGAGTCTGGTGGCGTTGTCACTGCTTGCTCCGGCGGACAACCCGCGTTACATGGCCCATCTTTTCGCGTGGGCGGCCGTCCTTTCTGCGGTCGCGGTCGTGCTGGTTCTGGCTCAGGCCGCGCGCTGTTTGTTCCGCCGACAGACCTCGCTTCCTCGCAGGCTCGCCGTCATGGCTCTCCTTGTCCTGGGGGTAGGGGGTGGAGTTGCCTATGGCTACAGGGGCGAAGATGCTCGAAACTGGTTCGGGAGCAGCCTGCGTTATGTCGACCAGGGCCCGGCCTGCAGGACGCTCAAGCATCTCATGGGCCCGGACGATACCCTCATTTCTGTCGACCCGGGCATTACCTTTTTGTACCTTGGTCGCGACGCTGACTATTTTCTGCGAGAACGCGTCGACGCTCGAACTGGCACCCATCGACCGTTCACGCTTCTGGAGAAAGGGAACCGTCCCGATTATTTCATCGACAGTCCGGAACGATTGCTGCGGGTGCTGAACCAGAATCGCGGCCGCAGGGTCTGGCTTTATGCCAACTGGAAGATAACCTGGGCCATCAGTCCCGAGATGGACAGGCTGGTTCGGCAAAT
>RFIO01000206.1 GCA_003695205.1 Deltaproteobacteria bacterium | reverse complement strand
CTTCTGACTTCTGACTTCTGACTTCTGACTTCTGACTTCTGACTTCTGACTTCTGACTTCTGACTTCTGACTTCTGACTTCTGACTTCTGCTCTATTCCGATATCAGCTTCCTGATCCCCTCAATAATCCTTGACTCGTCGCTGGTTTCACTCAGGGTGTCCTTGCGCAGCAGGTTCTCCGCATCCTTGAGCAGGCCCGATTTGCGCAGGTACTTGTCGACCTCGGTGTTGCCGGTGTCGGTGTAGGTGTGCTCGGCGATGGTGATGCCGACCCGGCTGGCGTAGCGCAGCATCCGCTTCAGTTCCGGCACGGTCTTCTCGCCGGTGGTGTCCCAGTCGTCACCGTCGGTGCCGTGAAAGACATAGATGTTGTAGTCCCGCGCCAGCCCTTCGGTTTCGACGATTTCGTTCACCAGCTTGTAGGCCGAGGCGACTTCGGTGCCGCCGGCGACACGCGAGTTGTAGTAGGTGTAGAAGTCTTCGACTTCCTTCGCTTCGGTATCGTGCAGGATGAAGCGGGTTTCGACCTGGCGCTGGTACTGGTAGAGCAGCCAGCTGTAGATCAGTACATGCTGGGTACAGACCACCTCGGTTGCCTTGCCTCCCATGGAGCCGGAGTAGTCGCGCACGAAAAAGACAACAGCCTGGGATTCGTAGTCCTTTTCCTCCGACAGGATGCGGTAGACCTTGTCGTCCGGGGAGATGAGGAATTCGGTGGTGTCGATCTCGCCGACCTCCGGCAACCGGTCGAGGCCGATGTTGGTTTGCAGGATGCGCCGCAGGGTCGCCTTCTTGTCGAGAATCTGGCCGAAGCCGCGGTTGCGGTCGGTCAGGTCGTAGGTGGTGCGGGTCAGCGAGCGCTTTTTGCCCTTGTCCTTGAGGTTGGGCAGTTCGAACTGCTCGGTGAGAATACGGCCGAGATCGTAGGCGTTCGATTCGAGTTCGTGCTGGCCGCCGCTCCCCTGTCCGGCCTGGCCGTCGCTCCCCTCGCCCTGCTGGCGCACCGGCTGTTCGCCGATCAGCTCTCCCTCGTCCCCTTCGCCGGAGCCGCCGGAGCTGCCTTCGCCGGTGGGGCTTGGATTCATGTCGTGCAGCAGCTTTTCCTCGACGGTGGTCGGGACGACAACGACCTTGTCTTCGCCGCCGCGCCCAGGGCGGATCATGCGGCCGACCCGGATTTTGCGCGGGAAACCGTCCTGCTCGCGCTGGCGGTCGCGTTCGAGCAGCTCATCGAGCGAACGGATGCGGGTGACGTAGCTGCCGCCCGGTTTTCCCAGGTTCTGGAGCAGGGCGAAATCGGTCCAGGCGTACAGACTGTCGATGATCGCCGTTCCCGCGCCGGGTTCAGGCAGGTCGTGTCGCCCCCGGTGGCGCAGTTCGCGCAGCATGAGCCGCTTTTGCGTATCGGTCAGCCCGGCCTGCTTCAGTTGTCGGTAGTGTCGCCAGAGCGTCTGTTTCATTGTGTTCCCAAGGGCGTTGTTGTCAGGTCAGGTTTCATCCTCCTGGGTGCAGAAATACTCGATGGTCTTCTGGGCGCAGGTGCGGCAGTAGCCCAGTTTCTCCAGCATGGTGGTGATCATGCGGTCGTAGAGCTTCTGGTTCTCCTCGTTGGTGCGGTTGGCCAGGGCACCGATCAGGCTGCCGGCACCGGCGATGTCCGACTTGAGGCGCACGTCGGTGACCGCCTTGACCAGCTCGAGATTGTCCATGAAGTCGTAGTTCGGGTCGGTGGTGATCTTCTGGCCGTAGATCTTGCGGATGGTGGTGCGGAAGGTCTCGCGCTGCTCCTCTGTCTTCAGCCCGAGAAGTTCCTCGACACTCTTGACGAAGCGCTCGTCGATCTTGATTGCCTTCAGCTCACCGGTCTGCGGATCCTTGTATTTCCACATCCTGTCCGGACCGAGGTTTTCGGCGTCGATGCCGATGATCATGTTGACGTAGTTCATCACATCCTTGCGGATGGCCATCGGTTCGTCCATGTAGGCGTTGAACATCTCGGTCATGACCCGCTCGCGGTAGAGGGCGCGGGCCAGCTTCAGGTCCTCCAGGTATTTGGCACGGTCGTTGGCGTCGGGCACGTAGTCGAGGATGATCCGCTCCATGGCCGGGAAGATGTCGAGGGCGACCATGCAGCGCCCCTCGTTGGTCTCCGAGCTTTCGCCCAGCAGCTGAATGGCGCGGCCGAGGTTGCGCTGGCCGAGTCCCTTCTGGCCGAAGCGCTTGGTGATGTCCGGGTCCTGGTTGAGGGTATCAATGACCTCGGCCAGGGTCTTGATGCTCTTCTCGCCGGCAACCTCGCCGGCGGCCAGTTTCATGGTTTCGATCGGTGTCAGCTTCTCCGAGCGCGGCAGGCGCGTCAGCACCACGGCCACCGAGGCGGCGTAGTTCAGGTTGGGGTCCTGGTGCAGCTGTTCACGCGCCAGGGTCGTCTTGGTCTCCGAGCCGATGGCGTAGGCGGTCAGGTGTTTCTGGCGCAGGTAATCGGTGTTGTGGGAGACGTAGCAGACCCGGCAGCGGTCGATGATCGGCGCCTCCTCCTTTTCCGACAGAAAGCGGTTGAATTCGGAGTTGTTGCTGGTGGCGATGATCATGGTGTCGATCGGCCACTTGAAGCCATCGATTTCGATGGTGCGGTTCTGGATCACCGCCAGGTAGACCTGTACCAGGTCCTTCTTGTTCTTGAAAATCTCGTCGGAAAAGTGGATGCCGCCGCCGGCGACCCGTGCCAGGGCACCGCGCCGCAGGTCGAAGCGGTAGGGGTTGTTGGTGTCGGTGATGTGCAGCAGCCGCTGGATCGACTCTTCGCCCAGCAGGTCTACGGCGCTGGAGGTGATCTTGTCCTTGGCCGAGTATTTGCCGGTGATGGTGCCGAGGCTTTCGGTCATCGGCACCGGGACGATTTCGATGTGTTTGAGCATCTCGTCGATTTTGCCGCCGGTGTGGCGGCGGATGTCATTGAGAATGTATTCGCTGCAGGCGCCCAGCGGGCGGTAACTGCGGAACAGTTCGTCGATCTGTTTATCCTTGAATCCTCCCTTGGCGGCCAGCCATTCCCGGCTTTCCGTCTCGGTTTCGCCCAGATTCATGGCCAGAATCATCGGGTCTTCGTACGACTGGGATTCGATGCGGCTCAGCTTGCCGTAACCGCCGATCTTGTCCATGCCGGTGAAGACGAAGGTGTACTTGCGGTTTTCCGGCCTGGCCAGGAAACGCCGGTAGCAGCTGCACAGGTACTCGACGAAGAAGGTCTTGCCGTTGCCCGGTTCGCCGACCAGGACAAATGCCATTTCCTTGGAGGAGCCGCCTTCGGCGGCATCCTTGACGAAGGAGACAAAGCTGTTGATTTCATCGAACATGCCGATGACATGCTTGTCGCCCTGGCGGAAGATCTTGAAGTCGTAGGTCGTCTTGCCGTTGACCACCGTCTTCTCGATCGGTTGTTCGAGGATCATGCGGGCGACGCCCTGCACGGCGTTTTCAAAGCGCCGTTTGCCGCCGCGAACGGCCTTGACGTGGTTGATCAGTGTCGGGGCTGCAGTTCGGGTTGCCATCGGTCCTCCTCCCGTGATCCGTTGTTCACTGCGCTGTAGCAGAAAGTATAGCCGCTCAGGGCGGCTTTTCCAGGCGGGAGGGGTGTTAGAGCGGAAAATGAAGAGGCCGAATCAGGCCAGGCCGAAGCGCTGCAGCACCTCGGCGGGAGCCGGCGAATAGCGGGAGAATTCCATGGAGAAGGTGCCGCGGCCGCGGGTTGCGCTGCGCAGCTCGGTCATGAAGCCGAACATTTCGGCCAGGGGGACCCGGGCGCGCACGATTTCCACCTCGCCGTGCGGGTCGACCGCCTCGATCTGGCCGCGTTTCTGCTGCAGGGAGCCGAGAACCTTGCCGGTAAACTCGCCCGGAGAAATGATTTCCAGGTCCATAACCGGTTCGAGCAGCCGGACGCCAGCCTGCCGGACTGCCATGGCCAATCCCCTCTGGGCCGCGGCTCGCAGCCCGGTTTCCGAGCTGTTGCCATCGGGGGGCAGGGCGAGGATTTCGACGATCAGGTCGGTGAGCGGGTAGCCGGTGGCCGCGCCCGCCTGGCAGGCCTGGGCCAGCGATTCCAGCAGGCCGGTGCGCCATTCCTCCGGGATGTCCAGATCATCAGGCAGGTCGATGTTGCAGCCGGCGCCGGTGTTGGCCGGTGAAACCTGCAGTTCGATCTCGCCCTGCAGCAGTTTGCCTTCGGCCTCGCGTTCGAATTTTTCCCGGTGTCGGGCGGTGCCGGTGACGGTCTCCCGGTAGACCACCTGCGGCCTGCCGGTGACCACCTCGACGCCGAAATCGTCCTTGAGCCGGCGAACAGTCACTTCGAGATGCAACTCGCCCATGCCGGTCAGAATGGTCTGGCCGGTCTCGGCATCCTCGTGCACCCGAAAGGTCGGATCTTCCCACTGCAGTTTCTCCAGCGCCGGGCCCAACCGGTCGCGGTCATCGACCCCGCGCGGTTCGACCGCAATGGAGACCACCGGTTCGGGGATGTTCAGGCCGCTCAGTCGCAGTGGAGTCTCGGGCGCGCTGAGGGTGTCTCCGGTCAGGGCCTCCTTCAGTCCGGTGGCGGCGACGATGTCTCCGGCCTCGGCCCGATCGATACGTTCGCGCTTGTGGGCGTGCATGCGGAACAGGCGGGCGATCTTTTCGCCCTGTCCCGTCCGGCTGTTGACCAGAACGTCTCCCGGTTTCAGGGTGCCGCGGTAGAGGCGCATATAGGTCAGCTTGCGCCCTTCATCGGAGATGACCTTGAAGGCCAGGGCGCAGGCGGGCTCCTTCGGTTCGCAGGCGACCGGAACGGTCACGGCGGCATCGTCGAGCGGATGAGCGCTCTCGGGCGGACGGTCGAGCGGCGAAGGGAGAAAAAGGCC
Source organism: Deltaproteobacteria bacterium (assembly GCA_003695205.1). GTDB lineage: Bacteria > Desulfobacterota > Desulfuromonadia > Desulfuromonadales > Geothermobacteraceae > Geothermobacter. The sequence continues at coordinate 3,635 of RFIO01000206.1, read as the reverse complement.
GATGGCGTCGAGCAGGGGCTGCATCCCCTTGTTGCGCAGGGCGCTGCCAAGCAGAACCGGAGAGATTCCTCCTGCAAGGGTTCCAGCGCGCAGGGCGCCGCAAAGCCTCGATCCATCGACCGGTTCGCCTTCGAGGAAGGCGGCGAGGATCTCCTCGTCGTAGTCGGCTGCCGCTTCGACCAGCTGTTCACGCGCCTGTTCGGCCAGAGGCAGCAGTTCCCCGGGGATATCCCTTTTTTCGGGGGGCTCACCCGGGACATCACTGAAAAACAGGGCGCGCATGTGCACCAGGTCGATCACCCCGGAAAAGTCGGTCTCAAGGCCGATGGGCCACTGCAGCAGCACCGGGCGCGCGCCGAGCTGGTCGCGCATCTGGGCGAGCACCGCCTCGAAGTCGGCCCCGGTGCGGTCCATCTTGTTGATCAGGCAGATGCGCGGCACGTCATAACGGTCCGCCTGCCTCCAGACCGATTCGCTCTGGGGCTGGACCCCTTCGACGGCGCTGAAGATGGCCAGGGCTCCGTCCAGGGCACGAAGGGAGCGTTCGACCTCGATGGTGAAATCGATGTGGCCGGGAGTATCGATCAGGTTGAACCACCAGTCGCGCCAGCGGCAGCAGGTGGCGGTGGCGGTGATGGTGATGCCGCGTTCCTGTTCCTGTTCCATCCAGTCCATGGTGGCCGAGCCGTCATGGACTTCGCCCATCTTGTGGATTTCCCCGGTGTAATAGAGGAAGCGTTCCGAAACCGTGGTCTTGCCGGCGTCGATGTGCGAGATGATGCCGAAGTTGCGGGTCTGGTTCAGGGCGGGTCGGCTCATGAGGATGCCCCTCCGGGAGCTTCCTTGCGCAGGCGCTCGATCTGCTCGACCGGAATGTCGTTCTGTTCGCAGTAGCCGCGCTCGAGCTCTTCGATGTGAAAACGGTCCAGGCCGCTGTTGGCGATGAAGTCCTCGCGCAGGGCGACGTCACGGTTTTCCAGAATTTCAGGCAGCAGGCTGTGCAGGTAGATCGCTTCCTTTTTGATGGTCAGCAGGACATCCCGGAACAGCCGTTTCGGGATCTCCCCCTCCCACAGCCCCCTGGCGTTGAGGTCCCTGCCCAGCTCCAGGCGCAGTTCCTCCTGCTCGGCCCGCGTGTTGGCGCGCGAGTAGAGGTTGCGGAAGCGTTCCTTCACGTCCTTGAACAGGGCCTGCCACAGGCCTTCCTCGCGGGAGACCTCTTCCTCCTGGTCGAGCAGCTGCCGGATGGTCAGGCTGCCGTCGGCGATGGCCGCCAGCCCTTTGCTCAGCAGAGTGACTTTTTGGCGGCCGTAGCGACCGAGGTAGTCGTTGGCGAGGATGCCGGAGAAGAAGAGACGGTCGAACAGTCCGGCTTCGAGTTGCTCAAAGGCAGTACGGTTGCCGAGCAGGCTGCGAATGGTCTCCTCGCTCAGGCGCATGCCCTCCATGAAGGCGAGGCGGTTGATGTGGGCCGAGACACTGTCGTAGCGGTCGAAGTAGGTGATAATGCGAGAAAAGTTCTCCAGCAGCGCGATGTCGGCACCGTCGCGGATGCGCTCGTCGCAGACCTTGCCGGTCTCCAGCAGCATCTGTTCGAAGGCATGGTCGCGGTTTTCGCTCGCCTGCTTCTTGGCTTCGAGCAGGCGCAGCATGTCCTCGTTGGTGATGCCGGCGTCGATGTCGGCGTCCTGCAGCAGAATGCCCTCAAGAATCTGCCGGGTTTCGGTGAGGTAGTCTTCCTTGTCGACCTCGTGTTGCATGCGGTCGTCGCGCAGCATCTCGTCGAGGGTGAAAAAGAGGGCACTCGGAATCTTGTTGCGCACCGACAGGGTTTTCAGGCGGGTCAGGCGGGCATTGTCGGCCGTGCCGATACGGCCGCGCCGGTTGCAGTCGATCAGGATATTCTTGTACTCGTCGACGATGCGCCGGTTGTCTGGGTGCCGGTACATGACGTCGATGCGGATGCGTTCCTGCTGGTAGCGGTCGATGCCGAGATCTTCGGCCAGAACCTGAAGCTGGTCGAAGTCGGCGTCGCCGATCGATTTGCTGGCAAAGTAGAGACGGGTGAAGAGCTCGGCGTAGGCTTTGTGCGGTTTGTGGACCAGTTTGACCAGGTAGAGGGCGCTGCGGTGCCCCAGCAGGCCGACCAGTTCCGAAACCAGCCCGGTGTCGTCGCCGGGGCCGACGTGGTCGCTGCGTTTGAGCTGCTTGCCCAGCAGCCGGACGATGTCACGCTGCTGCTGGCTGCGCCGCCCGGAGACCGAGCCGGTGAGAAAGAAGAAGTAGTTGCAGATGGCGTGGCCATCGAGAAAGACCTGATCGAGTCCGATGCTGCCGTCGGTTCGGTCGGTAAAGACCAGTTCGTGATCATCCTGGTAGGTGGCGCCGTACAGAACCAGGCGGTTGCGCACCTCGGCCTTGGCCATATCGGAGAGCGGCTGTTCGACGCCGAACATGTATTCGCAGAACGTGCCGCCGTTGCCGCGATGCTCAACCCTGTTGTCGCCGAGGATCAGTTCGTTGCCTGGACTGAAAAAGCGCAGGATATCGCCGTCCTGCTCATAGAAATAGTTCTGGCGCAGGTCGCAGCTGGCCACCGAGGCGTAGTACTCGATGGTGGCGTCGAGATGTCCGTGCAGCCGAAGTTCCTGGTACATGCGTTTCAATCCGGGTCTATGGCGTTCAACCAATTAAAACGGTTTTGCCACTGATTTCAAGTCGATTCGTCGCGCGGCTCTGTCCGCCAGCGCAGGCCGTCAAAGGCAAAGACAAAGCCTTCAGGCAATTCCTCCTGATGTCGACGCTGGTCGATCTCGTGGTTCAGATGTGTCAGCCAGGTCGTTTCAGCGCCGATGCGCCGGGCCATTTCGACAGCTTTGGCAACGTGGAAATGGGTCGGGTGGGGCCTGAGCCGCAGCCCGTCAATGATCAGCAGGTCCAGGTTGTCCAGCAGGGCCAGCGATGCCTCCGGGATGGCGCTGCAGTCGGTCAGGTAGGCGATCGGACCGAACCGGTAGCCCGTCGCTGTCCCCCCGCCGTGGATCAGCGGTACCGGTAGCACTTCGATGCCGCAGATGTCGGTCGGCCCTGTTATGACATGGCTCGTCAGTTGCGGTCGATAGCCCTCCGGCAACGGGTCGGTGAAGATGTAGGGGAAGACCCGGTGCAGGTGGCTGACGGTCTCTTCGGCGCCATAGACCGGAATCGCCTGACCCTGGCGATGGTTGAAGGGGCGCAGATCGTCAATACCGTGGACGTGGTCGGCATGACCGTGGGTAAACAGGACGGCGTCGACGCGCTCGATTTTTTCGCGCAGGGCCTGCTGGCGCAGGTCGGTTGATGTGTCGACAAGAATGTTGCCGTTCGGGGCCCGCACCAGCAGGCTGCAACGGGTACGACGGTTGAGCGGGTCGTCGGAGCGGCAGACGGCACAGTCGCAGCCCGGCATGGGGACGCCGGGGCTGCCGCCGCTGCCGAGAATGATCACTTCGAGTCTTCTGTCGGGAGTATTCATCGATTTGATTGGGGGCTGCCGGGCTTCAGACCCTGAAAGCCCCGACCTCGTCCTCGAGGGTGTTGACCTGTCCGGTCACCTCCTCCACCGCCTCGTCCAGCTCGCGGGTGCGCTCGGCGTT
>RFIO01000205.1 GCA_003695205.1 Deltaproteobacteria bacterium | reverse complement strand
CGCTCAAGACGCGGTTCGAACAGGCGCAGCAGCAGATTGGCGGTTGTCAGCTCGCCCGGGATGGCAACCGGTTTTGCGTACAGCTCTTCCAGGTCTGTTCCAGGGCGGCTGACCAGCAGAGGGCCGCAGCCGCGGCCCAGCGCCCCGCCACTGCGCAGCAGCAGGTAGTCCCGTCGCAGGTGACCAAAGGCATGGTAAGAGATCTTGGTCAGTTCAAGGACCGCCTTGCGGGCCAGCTGATTCAGGGTCTCGACATCTTCCAGGCGCGCGCGGACCCGGGGCGCGTTCGGCACCAGGCCGTGCACCAGGGCGTGAAAAATAAAGGTGTCGTTGGGGCAGGGGGAAAAGCCAAGATCAAGAACGTCAGCCATGGGTTTCTCCGGGCCACCGGGCCAGCAGGTGCCTGAGCGCCTTGCGCACGTTACGGCAGGCGCCAGGGATATCCCATTCGTCGCGTTGGCGGCGGGCGGCAAGGTTGCTGATGCCGCGCAGCTCAACCATCGGGACGCCGAAGCGGGCCGCCACCAGGGCCAGGGCCGCGCCTTCCATGTTTTCGCAGACGGCCAGGCTGTCCTGCCAGCGCTGTTGGGCCTGTTCGTCGGTGCCGGTGCAGGTGGAAACGGTGACAAAAGGCCCTTTACCGCAGCTGATGCCGTTATCGGCGGCGAAGGAGCGCAGGCCGTCATAAAGTTCATCAACCAGGGCGGAGTCGAAATCAAACCTGTTGTACAGGGGGGCTGCGGGACCCTCCACCAGGGGCAGGCCAAGGTCCTCGAAGTCGAGGAAGCCTTCGGGGGAATCGCTCCCCTCGTCGAGCAGGATTTCGCAGGTTGCCAGCGCCAGGTCGCCAATGTTCAGGGCAGCCTGGGGGTAGGCTCCGCCGCAGCCGAACTGGAGAATGGCGTCCGGCCGTTGGCTGGCCAGGCAGCTGGCCGCGGCCGCAGCGGCGTTGGCCTTGCCGGGGCCGGTCAGCACCAGTTCGACCGGCCGTCCTGCCAGTCTGCCGCTGAAGCGCGGAAAGCTGCCCGGCAGTGGCGGCTCGGCCGACAGCTGATCGATCAGGTCGCCGGCTTCAACCGGCATGGCGGCAAACAGGACGAGCATGGTTTTGTCAGGCCGGGCGGTACCAGCCTGAGCGGATCAGGTCACGGCGCAGGCAGGTCCCCTGGTTGCGTACGATCCCCTGGTACCAGAAGCGTTCGCTGCGCAGCCGGGGCGCTTCGGGGTGATGCAGCTGTTTTCGCCGGTCGGTGAGGGCCTTCTGGAAGCGCTGGTCCGGTTCGGCGACGATCTGTTCCAGCCGGGCGCGCAGCTGGGCCGGCACGTTCTCGATCACGTACTGGATCATGTCGCGCACCTTGAGGCCCTGCTGGTATTCCCACAGGTCCCCCTCGAACAGGCGTTCGCATTCATCGACGAAATCGTTCCAGTCGTAGATCACCGCGCCGAAGTCCTCGTCGGCCCACTCGCAGTAGTCCTCGTGCCGGGCCAGAACCTGCTCGATCTGGTCCTGGTCCTTGCGTGACAGGTAGAAGGCGAGGCCGTCATCGATCTGGTACATCTCCAGCCGGTCGACCAGCTCGCGGCAGAAGACCTGGAAATCGAGTTCCCGTCGCGGCAGGACCGCCAGTTCGGGCGGGAGGGAGGCCGGTCGATAGCAGAGCAGGGAGAGGTGGTCGTGGCCGTAGTCGGCCGGGAAAATCTGCTTCGGATTGTGCGGCAGACCGTGGCGGGCGAATAGGCTGGTCGCCTGCAGGTGGTTGCCGGTGAAGCAGGTAAAAACCTTCTCCTCGCTGAAAAAGATTTCGACTCCCTGGCGATTGTTGGCCAGCCCGAAGCCGACAAAGCCGTCGTGCACCAGACGCGGAAGGTAGCGATGCAGTTCCTTCAGCAGGGTGTCGGTGGGCAGGATGGGCGAATAGAAAACGGTCGGTTCGCTCTGCTGTTTCGTGTCGCCGGTCCAGTTGTCGAGGTAGTATTCCAGGATCAGAAAGGACTCGTCAGGCAGCAGTGTCGCAGCGAAGTCACGGAACAGGGCTTCGACCCGGGAGGCGGCAACCAGCGCGCTCAGACGGTAGCTGTCGGGGTTTTCGTCCAGGGGGGCATAGCTGTAGCCCTCGGACAGGCGACGGGCGTAGCGACGCAGTTCCTTCTGCCAGGGGACGAGGCCGAGAGGAAAATCGAAGTCGGAGTGGGACAAGGCGTGACCCTTCGTTGCTTGGACTCTGGCAACCCCCTTGAAAAACAGGGGCTTGCGGGCGGCCGGAAGGTCCGGCACACACGGTCAACGTTAGAGGATATGGCGCCCGCTTGTCAACGTTGACGTCTGCTGTCGACGGCTCCGGCCTGGACGGATTTTCTGTCGGGTAAAAATTTAATCAGGATGAAAAAACATCCGTGTCTCCAGGGGGGTCGGTCACCACGGCGGGCG
>RFIO01000204.1 GCA_003695205.1 Deltaproteobacteria bacterium | reverse complement strand
GCAAAAAATTGAAACAACACATACATTTGTCAAAGAAACAGCAACACACGGACAAAGAAACGGGAAAATGGACGAAAGAGTCAAGCTCAGGAAGGAAGTAAAGCGATACAGAGGCACGATCACAGAATGTGCACGCCGGGTGGGCTGCTCTCGCTGGTGGGTGCACCTGGTGCTCGACGGCAAGTACGACGACCTGCGCGTGCTCGAAGCGGCCTACCAGATCGTCGCCGAGCGCAAGAAGAAGGAAGAGGAACTGCTGGCCAAAATCGCTTCGCTGTGAGCTGGAAGTTCGACATACACGAAGGCGAGCTTTGGATTGCGTCAAAACACCTTGTAGGCGTAATAGGCCGAAAGGCTCTCTGGAATAGTATCCAGAGGTCAAACACAGGGCAATCCCCCTTTTGGCGCGTCCGTGAAAACACGTCAGATGGGCGCCTTCGGTGGATCGCGATTCCATCAATTGGGCAGAAGCTACTCGAAGACATCGAGCGCCGTTTCGGCCCGATCTGGTACCAGGTGCTCAAGGAGCTGCTGCCCCCGCAGGTAGAGCGAATGATTCAGCCGTTCGACATGGAGTACTTCCTCGAACGCAAGCTGAGCACCGAGCAGGCGCGCCACCTGGCGCGCGCCTGCGGGTGGTGCCGCCGGCTGAGTGTGCGCAAGTGGTGGCACGACTGGCGGGGCATCGAGCCGCCGCTGAAGGGCGTGGATGCCTGGAAGCATGCGGCGCGCATCATCACGGAAGAAGCGCTGTACAACTTCCGGCCGGGCAGTGGACGATGGTTGCGGGCTCGGGTACGACAGTTCATGAAGGACGAGCGCGCGGCTCTGGTGCCCCGCAAGAAGGGCAACAAGAATGCGGCCAAGGGCGGCCGGCTGCGCCAGAAGGCCATCGCGCGCATGATCGACCTGTACGCCGCCCCGATCAAGATGAGCGTGGACGAGGTGGCATCGGTGTACAACCACGAGGCGCGCGAGCGGGGCTGGCCCCTGTTCAGTACCGAGCGCATCCGCCAGATTCTCTATCAGCCCGAGCACAAGGTGCAGTGGGTCGCTTCGCGCCATGGCGTCAATGCTGCCCGCGGGCTGGTGGAGCCAAGTCTTCGCCGGCGGCGGCCGGCGCATCCCGATGCGCTGTGGAGCATCGACGGCACCACGCTGCAGCTCTATGCCCAGGTGAACGGCAAGCGCGTCAAGCCCTGGTACGTGGTGCTGGTGACCGACGCCTACAGCGACGCCATCATCGGATACGGGCTGGGCACCACCGAGACGGCCGACGTGATCCTGCGCGCCCTGCGCATGGCCGCCGAGCGCAGCGGCTACGCCCCGCGCGTAGTGCAGTACGACGGCGCCACGGCCAACCTCGGGCACGAGGTGCAGCAGGTGCTCAACGCCATGGGCTCCCTCGGCATCCAGGCGCAGCCATACAACGGCAAATCGAAGTACGTGGAGCGCGTCATCGGGCGGCTGGAGCAGGGCGTGCTGCGCCACTATCCCAACTTCGTCGGCGGCAACATCACGGGCCGCTCGCTCGATGCCCGCGCCAACCCCGACCTGATCGCCTCGATCGAGCTGCCCTCTCCGGGAGAAGTGGTGCGCCAGTTCGAGCAGGCTGTGGAAGTGTACAACAACAAGCCCGGCAAGAAGGGCACCAGCCCGGCACAGCGCTACGACGCGCCCCGCCCCGACGACCTGCCCAAGCTCGAATACCTCACGCTCGTCTCGATCTTCTGGGTCGAGCGCCGCCAGCCGCTGCGCTACGGCAAGGACGGCATCGTGATGGAGGTGAACGGCGAGCGACACTACTACCACGTGGTGAGCGAGCCGATGGTGGAAGACGTCGAATTCCGCAAGGCGCACCTGGGCGACCGCTTCTGGGTGCGCTACAACCCCGACGACCTGCGAGAGATCAACCTGTACGACTACGACACGCGCGAGTGGATCGCCACGGCGGTGCAGCAACACGAATTCGGCGCGCTGCCGCACGAGTGGGAGGAAGGTGAAGGCACCGCTTTGCGCAAAAACCTCGAGAACCGCCGCGCCCTGGTGGAAGACAGCATCGAGGCCGCCGAGCGCATCCGCCGGCTGATGAGCGAGGAAGACCTGGAAGAGGCCTCGTTCGAACTGCTGCACAAGGACGAGTTGAACGGCATTCAAAGCGCATTCGAAGAGCAATTGATCGAGCAACAGGCCCATCCACGGCGCCCCCTCTACTACAACCCCGACGTGGCGCGCCGTCTGCTCGAAGACGAAGAAGATTTTTTCGAGTAAACAAAACCCGCACATCATGAACGTGAAAGGCATCAATCCCGACCACCTCAGGCGCGTACAGCAGTACGTCCTCGACGTGATCGCCGGCAGCGCCTCGCAGAACGAGGCCGCCAACAAGCTCGGCATCAGCCCCAGCCACCTGATCAACTTCCGCGACGGCCACTGGAAGGCCGTGAGCCGCAAGATGTTCAACAAGCTGGCTGGCCTTGCGGGTGTGAACAACTGGGGCACCTATCAGACCGAGAACCTGCTGCTGGCCACCAGTGTGGCCGCTGCCGCACAGGACGAGAGCCGCATGCTGGCCCTGGTGGGCTTCACCGGCTCGGGCAAGACGCACGCACTGCGCCTCTACGGCATGCGCACCCGCAACGCCTACTACATGCTGGCCCACAGCGAGATGAACAAGAAGATGTTCCTCACCGCCATGCTCAAGGCCCTGGGCGTGCGCATCGAGGAGGCAGGGCATACCGTAGGCCTCATGCTCGACGCCGTGGTGCGCAAGCTGCAGGCCGAGACCCAGCCGCTGCTCATCATCGACGACGCGGGCAAGCTCACCGACAGCAACCTGCGCATCATCCAGATCATCTACGACCGCACCGAAGGACATGCCGGCATCCTGCTGGCCGGCACCGAGTACCTGGAAGAGAGCCTGACGAAGAAGGCCCGCGCCAACAAGATGGGCTTCCGCGAGCTGCGCCGCCGCATCGCATGGTGGGAGCAGATGGGGCCTCTGACCCGCAAAGACGTCGGCATGATCTGCCAGGCAAACGGCATCGAGGACAAGGGCGCCATGGCGTGGCTCTACAGCAACTGCCGCGACTTCGGCACCCTGCGCAACATGATCACCAACGCACTGCGCTACGCCGAAACGCACGACACCGAAGTAACACGCGACCTGCTGGAGACCCTCAACGCAAAACGCAAGTGGTATGAAGCGCCTGCACTCGTTTGATCCGCTGCCCGAGCTCACCGAAGAGGAGCTTTTCTGGGGCAAGTTCGAAGTAGCCGAACGCTACCTGAAGCACCGCCGACTGCCGCCCGAGGTGCAGGCCGCCCTCCTGCGCGACAAGCACTTCTGGGCCTGGTTCAACTACCACTGGGGCGAGGTGGACAAGTTCCTGCGCACCCATTGCCGCGACAAGCTCGACAAGGTCAGGTACCTCAACACCGTGTACATGCACATGAAGTACAAGTACGTCAATCGTGTCCTTATTGAAAACGCCGCCCGCATGGCGGAATCGGTCACCAAACAATAATAGCCATGAAATCCACCAAAGCAATCACCGGTCTGCAGCGCGAGGTGATCTACGAATGCCTCAACCAGATCCGCGACGCAGCACACATGAACGAAAACAGCATCTGCTACGGCCAGCACGGCGAGCACTATCCGCTGCACGGCAACACGGTATGGCGCCTTTGCCAGGAAATCGTCAAGGATGCCATTCGCAAAGCACAGGAGCACGGCGTGCTCGACCTCGTCGAGGCGGCCATGGGCAGTGGCTATGTCAAGCACATTTACCAAATCGTAAAAGAAGAACAATGAATCAACAGGATGCAGTCAAACTGGCGAAGCGCTACCTGAGCGTCACGGCCAAGCTGGTCGAGCTCAAGCGGGAGCGCGAACGCATCGAGCAACAGTTGCGCGACTACGTCGAGCAGACGGGCGAGACCGAGTTCGGCCCCGTCATGGCCTACAAGCGCGCCGGAAGCCCCAAGCTGGTCCGCATCGACGGGCGTCCGCTGGGCACCGATGAGATCGAGAAGCTGGTGAACGAATTGCCGGCCACGTACTGGAAGATCCGACCCGATGTGGTCAAGCTGCGCGACGCACTGGCCCATCCCGACACCTTCAAGGCGCTTCAACCCCTTTTGCGCAAGCACAAGTTCGCAGTCCAGGTCACCGAGAACTGGTATTTCAAACACGTGAAGGCTTGATGGTGTGTGGGTCGTCCCCCGTGGTGTAACTGGCAACACGCGTAGGCTCATAACCTGTGCGCTGCGGGTTCGAATCCCGCCGGGGGACCCAAAGACGACAATCATGATGCAACGAGTAAAAATCGCCATGCCCGTCGAGGGATTCACGCTCAGCGAGGAGCATTTCGACCCTCGACATGAGGGCTGGCCCATCCCGCCTGCCGAGGCTGAGCGCGATTTCGCCGCAAGGGTGGTGTACGTGTGGGCCCCAGGGCGTGTGCGCGTCGCCCACATCGGCGACTTCATCTTCCTGCGCCCCGATGGCATGTGGGATGTCATTCCGGCAAAAGAGATACACGACAAAATCATCACGACATGATCCGCTACGACTACATCAAGGGCATCTTCGGGGCCCTGCGCGAGCTCGACATGACCGACGACGACCGCTACATGCTGGTGCGTCAGTTCAGCGGCGGCCGCACGGCCAGCCTCAAAGAGCTGCATCCCGAAGAGCTCAAAGCCCTGCTGCAAACGCTCAACCAGGAACGCCTCAAGCGGACCAAAAAGATGCGCGCCAAGGTGGTGCACTACCTGTGCCTGATGGGCTACACGCGCCCCGACGGCCGCCCCGACCTCGACAGGATCAACGGCTTCGTGCAGAAGCGCTGCGGCAACGCCAACCCGAAGCGCAAGCCCCTGCACTTCCTCTCGCCGGCCGAGTGCCGGAAGGTGGTCACCATCGTCGAACAGATGTATCGCAAGCACACCCTTCAAAAATGAGCAAGATGATCATCCTGAAGCTGCGCAAACTCGACGAGACCCAGGACAGCACGCTCAGTGCCCTGTATAGCCCCGACAACCAATTCCTCGGTTTCGTCATCGAGGACGGGCCCCGGCCGGTCAAGGTGCCCGGCAAGACGCGCATCCCGGCCGGCACCTACAGCGTCTGGCCGCGCAAGCACGGCGGGTTCTACGAGAAGTACCGGAAGGAGTTCGGGCACGAGTTCGCCATCGAGTTGCAGGATGTGCCCGGCTTCAGCGACATCCTCATACACATCGGCAACACGGTGGAAGATACCCGCGGATGCCTGCTCATCAACAGCGGTTGCGTCTTCAACTACCGGCAGAAAGTTTGGGAAGGCCGGTCGAGCAAGCCCGCCTACCTTAGGCTCTACGATTATCTCGAACCAGTGATTTACGGATACGAAATCTTCCTCGACATCCAACGATAAACCCACACCCATGAACGACAAGCAACTGAAAACGATGCTGCAAAAGCTGGCCACAGAGCACCCCGAGTACCGCCCCCTGGTGGCGGCCATCGAGCGGCGCCTTGGCTTCGATGCCACAGCCGATTACCAGCAGTTCATCAGCGCCTGGTGGACGTGGCACGTCGAGCGTTTCGGCGTCAAGCCGCGCATGAGCGCCGCCCAGGGCAAGGCCATGAAGGAGATCATCCGCTACCTGAGCGAGGTGACCAACGGTGAAGACCTGCTGGGCGCCTGGGAGGCCATCCTGAGCAACTGGTCGCACCTGTCGCCTTTCCTGCAGCGACAAACAGCACTGACGCAGATCAACAAGAACCTGGTCGAAATCATCGCAGCAATCAAGCAAGCCCATGAAAAAGGTAGCCAAAAAGCAGCCGACAGCATCCGCGGCCTTGCCTGACGTGTGGCGGCCGCTCATCCCCGCCGGGAAAGCGCTCACCACGTCCGTGATCGACGGGATCGAGTTGCAACGGCAGCAGATCGAAGCAGACCTGCGGGGGCTGCGCCACTCGTGGAAGTGGTACAAGGAGCGCTATCGGGGCAGCGAAGAGAAGCGGCAGATGTGGCTGAAGCGCATCGAAGAGCGGGGCAAGGCCCTGAAGGCCAAACTGGCTACCCTGCCGCCGGTGCCTACCATCGGGGCCGCGCGCCGCGAGGACGAGCAGATGCTGCGCCGGCAACTCATCGAGGCCATCGCCTGGCTGGTCGAGCAGTTCAACCTGCAGCAGACGCTGACGCGCACGCAGGCGCAGGCCCTGGTCGAGATCATCATGGACGACTATCGGCACCTGCGCGTGCAGGACGTCATGATCGCCTTCCGGCGCGCCGTCAAGGGCGAATACAAGCCGGCCTACAACCGACTCGACACCGCCACCATCCTCGGATGGCTGACGGCATACAGCAAGGAACGCATGCGCGAGATAGAAGCGCGCAACTACAACGAGGCCCTCGCATGGAAGGGCGCCACTGCAAGTGAATCAATCAATCGCCTGATGGCGGAAAAACTCAAGAAATGAACGCACAGTACTTCAAGGCCCTCGAGCGCCGCCTGGGCGAGATCGCCACTGTCAAACAGATCGACTGGTACTTCGGGCAGATCGAAGACCCCGACGGCAACCAACTTGTGCGCGATACGCCGGCGCTGTACATCGAGTTCCGGCCGGCAGAGTGGCGCACCTGGCCCGGCAACATCCAGAGCGCCATGCTCGAGTTCGACGTGCACGTGGTGACCGAATGCCACTACGACGACCACCGGCGCTTCACCGACGACACCACGGGACACCTCGCGCTCGTGGGCGATGTGTACAAACAACTGATGAACTGGCGCTGCCTGCTCAGCTATGTGCCCGGGCTCGAGGCCCTGGCCGGCACCGAGTCCGACATGGTGCTGATGGAGAGCGTCGTCCGCACGGCACAGAGCAGCGATCACCAGCTCAGTCCCTTCCTGTTCACCACCCTGAGTTGGGTGTCGCACGTGTTCGATTACTCGGCCGTGCCGCAACTTCAAGAGGTGCTCGCCTCGCTCGAGCTCGACATCACCTACGACCAGGGCGAGGTGCAGGCCTTCACCGACCCGCAGGGGCAGCCCTGGGTCGATCCTTCAGGCAATGAATGGCAAAGCGTATGATGATGAGACCGAACACACTTCGCAAGTATCAGCGCATCCAGCAGCGATACCGCGAGCTGTACGACGGCAAGCGTCTGCGGCACGACGACGTGATCCAACACCTGATGGACGAGTTCTTCATCAGCGAGCTCACGGTGTATCGCATCCTGCGCACAGAAATTCCTTCACCCAAACAATCTGATAGCCATGAAAAGGACAGCAAATCCGATTGACAAGGCGCGCATCATCGTCGATGCCCTCGCGGTCATCCTCGCCGGCCCCTGCCGCCTTACCGTGTCTGACCTTCAAGACGAATTCGCCATCGAACTTGACTTCGCCTCCTTGCCGCCAGTCATCGAGGACGTGATTCTCGAGTGGCTGCACGATGGCCTCAACCTCGATCGAGAAGAGATCCAGAAACTTTTGTACGAATCCAAAATCGGGTGTTGAATCCGGTTGAACTTCCGTTTGCTTTTGCCAGGGGCGCCCAAAAGTGGGTGCCCTTTTTTTGTGCAAAAAAAAAAATGGGCCCCGAATGGGGCCCGAACATCGATCAAACGTCGTTCAAGGCTCGCTTCAATCCTCTTTCGAGGTGCAGGCGGATGCGTTTTTCCAGGAAAGGCGAGAGCCCTTGCCCCGGGATGTCCATGAACTGCCGCTGCGGGATGGTGATGCGTAGCTCTTTGGCCAGGGCAAATCGCTTCCATTTGGCATCGCCCGTGCGCTTGTAGCGCGCCCAGAAGAATTTGCGCTGGCGGGGCGTGGGCACCTGCCGGATCGTTCCGCCTTCGTTGTGGATTTTGGCATACGGCACGTCCGTACGCACCTCCCACCAGTCGCTGCCGGTGCGCAGCCGCAGGCTGCGGCGCAGACGCCCCGACCCCTTCCCGATCAGAATGGCGCGCCCCTGGTCGGGATCCTGCCGCGGGGCCCAGCGCCGAAAGCGCGTGTCGATGTACCCCTGCCGCCGCCAGGAATCCTTGTAGAAGTTGAGCGCCAT
>RFIO01000203.1 GCA_003695205.1 Deltaproteobacteria bacterium | reverse complement strand
GTCGAAGGGCTGGTGCAGATCCCCTGCATCGAGCGCAACGCCCACGCCGCCGCGCGGGCGCTGGCCTGCTGCCACTTCGCCCTGCTTTCCGACGGCCGCCACAAGGTTTCGTTCGACACCATCACCCGGGTGATGAAGGAGACCGGCCAGGCGCTGCCGTCCATCTACCGGGAAACCTCGGCCGGAGGCATCGCCCGGGCCTATGAAAAAGGGTCAAAGAGCTGAACCGCCCTTTCCTGCCAATCCTGTGTGTCCACGGCTGAGCACTGGTAACAAACACAGTTTCACAATGACATTCCTCCCGTAGACCAGAAGGCCATTTCATCCCGAAATGCTGCGGGAAGCTCCCTTCTGCCAATTGTGCCCGGGGACTATCCTTGCCACGATTTCGGCAATTATGCCGTCAAAAACCATGTGAAGGAGTTGTAAAATGAGGAATGTAACCGGGATATTGATGGCAGGGCTGCTCTGCCTTGGCCTTGCCGGTAACGTCGAGGCCAAGGGGGCTTTTCGCGACGCGGTCGACAATGCCTACAACAACGCCGCCAGCAACTTTGGTGGCTGCAATTTCTGCCACAACTGGAACGGCGGCAGCTTCATGAGCCTGTCTCCCTACGGCAGCGATTTTCTCGCCAACGGCACATCTGTCACCGCGGTTGAAAACCTCGACTCCGACGGAGATAGTTTCACCAACCTGGAGGAGTTCAGCGCCGGTACCAACCCCAATGATCCGAAGGATTTTCCGGATACCACCAGCTGCACCGACAACGACAACGATGGCTGGTCGGTCGAAGGTGGCAACTGCGGCCTGGTTGACTGCAACGACAATGACCCGAACATCAATCCCGGACAGACTGAACTCTGCCTCGACGGTATCGACAACAACTGCAACCAGCTGGTTGATACCGCCGACCCGAGCGCGGTCGGCTGCCCCAGCCTCTGTACCGACAATGACGGTGACGGCTATTCGGTCGAGGGCGGCGACTGCGGTCCGGTCGACTGTAATGACAATGATGCCGGCATCAACCCGGCCGCGGCGGAAATCTGCGATGATGGCATCGACAACAACTGCAACGGCGCCGTTGATGCCGCCGACCAGACGGCTCAAGGCTGCGGAACCGATTGTACCGACATCGACGGTGACGGTTACGCG
>RFIO01000202.1 GCA_003695205.1 Deltaproteobacteria bacterium | reverse complement strand
TCTGCATCAGCCCCTTGCGGAAGGAATACTCCAGCTGTTTGTCGCGCCAGCTGTTGGAAAAGGCCAGCGCCTTGTCGCCGACCAGCTTTTCCAGCGCGGTCAGCACACCGTGGGTGTCGATCAGGGTTCCGTAGACATCAAAGGCGAGAGTGGTCATGGGAAATCCTTTCTGAAAATCGGCTTAGGGCTAAGGGCGAAAGGCCAAAAGGGCAAAGCTGTCTCGCGCTCGTTCGCTTTGCTCACTCAAGGCGCAGAGCCGCAGAGAAAACATTTATGAATTGTAGGCCTGGCAACGACCCAAAACAAATGCTTTTCCTTAGCAGTTCTCTGCGGCCTGGCGTCTCTGCGCGAGATGAATGTGATTGAGCGTTACCGGATGAGCCTCAGCCCTTGAGCGCCTGCTCCACCCATTGCAGCCGGTCCTGGCCGAAAAACATCTCGTCACCGACGAACATTGTCGGCGCTCCGAAAACGCCCCGCGCGACCGCCTCGCTGGTGGCGTCGATCAGGCCCTGCTTGATCTCCGGCTGGCTGGTCGCGGTGAAAATCGGCTCGGGGTCGAAGCCGGCTGTTTTCAACACCTCGGCAATCACCTCCGGGTCGGCCATGTTTTTCTGATCGACCCAGACCGCCTCGAACATCGCCTTGTTGTAAGGCTCGAGGTGGTCGGTGGCCATGGCCCAGAGGGCGCCGCGCATGATGCCAACGGTGTTGACCGGAAAGTGCGGGTTCATCGCCAGGGGGACGCCGTAGAGTTCGGCGTAGCGGGCGATGTCCTTCTTCAGATAGGCCGCCTTGGCCGGCACCAGCATCGGGCTGGTGTTGCCCGTGGCCTTGAAGACGCCGCCCAGCAGCATCGGCTTGTAATTCAGCCTCGCGCCTGTTCTGGCACAGAGCGCCGGCAGCTGGGTCCAGGCCAGGTAGGAATTGACGCTGCCGTAGTCATAGTAGAAATCGATCGATTTGCTCATCACGCACTCTCCTTACCAGGGTTCCGAATAGGGCCTCGCGTCGAGTTCAAAGGTCCAGGCGGTGCGCGGCTGCCGGTAGAGCTGCCAGTAGATTTCCGCCAGGTGGTCCGGCTTGATGATCCCGTCTTCGGGTTTCGAGGCGACCAGGTCGGGGAAAAGCTCCTCGGTGGCGCGGTTTTCAATCAGTCCGTCGACAACCACGTGGCCGATATGGATTCCCTGCGGGCCAAGTTCCCGCGCCATGCTCTGCGCCAGGGCCCGCAAGGCGTGCTTACCACCGGCAAAGGCCGCAAAACCGCGTGAGCCGCGCAGGCTGGCCGAGGCGCCGGTGAAGAGGATGGTTCCCTCCCCGCGCGGCAGCATGCGGCGCGCAACTTCGCGGCCAACCAGGAAGCCGGCAAAGGCGCACATCTCCCAGGACTTGCGATAGATCCGGGCGCTGGTCTCGAGGATGTCGAAGCGAACGTTGCCGCCGACGTTAAACACCACCACGTCGATGGGACCGATCTCCGTTTCCACCTTCTCGACCAGTTCCGCGACCTGTTCTTCATCCCGGGCGTCGGAGTGAAAACCGTAGCTCCGCGCACCGCAGGCTTCAACCTCGGCGATCAGCGGAGACAGGTCGCCCCGCCGCCGCGTTGCCACAATCTGCAGACCCTCGCGAGCAAACCTCCTGGCGATGGCCGACCCGAGATGATCGCCGGCACCGACGATGAGGGCCGTTTTGGGCCTTGTTTCTGTCATCACGCGCTCCTTCCCGCTCAACATGCTCTTTGGCTGGGGAAATTCTAGCAGCCTCACGCCCGTTCGCTTTGCTCACTAAAGACCCAGGGCCGCAGAGAAAGTCAGAATTAAATTGTAGG
>RFIO01000026.1 GCA_003695205.1 Deltaproteobacteria bacterium | reverse complement strand
GTAGACCCGCGCCCCCTGCCAGTCGTAGGGGCTTTCAGCCGGCTGAAAGAAGAGGAAAGCAGCATGCGGATTTTTCTGCAGATTGGCAAAGGAGCGGTTGTTGCCAATGGCCATCAGAACCGTCTCCTCGTCGGCCATGTACAGGGCGCTGAACACAGCGTTGTTGACCTTTCCCGCGCCGTCCGATGTCGCAAGCGTCCCCATGCGCGTCGGGTTGTTGAATGCCTGCATCAGTTCTTTTCTGTCCATAATTGACCTCCTGTAGTCTGGAAAATTTCCGAGCCTTCGTTACCGGGGGATGGCTGTCAGCCCCCTGTCCGCGCAGGACCTCGCCAACATACCAACCGGTAGGTTTGTTTTTGGCGCAAAAAAAAATCAGGTCGCGTCTTTTGGCACAGCCTGGAGACCGTCGAGAAACCAGCCCAGGGCCCGCGCGCAGTTGTCCAGCTTTTCCGCCGACGCCAGGGACTTGGCCAGTCCGCGCGCCCCTGCCAGGGCCGCGACATAGAAGTCGGCGGCAATGGCGGCGTCCATGTCGGAACGCACCAATCCGGCCTGCTGCCCTCGTTTCAGCGCCTCGGCCACGCCGGCCAGCCACCGCTGGTAAATCTCCGCGACCCGAAGACGGAAATCCTCGTCAAGGGTCGCCATTTCCTGGGCCAGGTTGTTCAACGGACAGCCCTGAACGCGCTCGGCGTCATTGAGCTGGGCGATGGCTTCGAGCATGGTCAGCTTCAGAGTCGCCAGCGGATCTTCACTGTCAGCAAGCGGCTGCAGCCAGAGCGACTCGATGGCCTGCTCGATGCTGTCAAGCAGCGCCAGCCCCAGGGCCTTCTTGTTGGGGAAGTGGTGATAGAGAGCGCCCTTGGTCAGGCCGGTGTCGGCAAGGATGTCCGAGAGGCTGGCCGCCTTGAAACCCTTGCGGTAGATAACGGCAAAAGCGGCCTCGATCAGGCGCGCGCGGGTTTTGTCCGGCTGTTTCATACCGCGCAGTATGTTGCGGTTCAAGGTCCCTGTCAAGATTTTCGACACGAACGGTTCAGGCGAACAGGAGTGCCCATCCCCAGGCGAGCGGCAACAGCAGCAGCGCAAACAGGCCAAGGCCGCGGTTGACCACGGGCCGCCGCCAGAAATCGTGCCCCAACCTGGCGGCCAGGCCGCCCACCGGCAACCCCGCCAGCAGGCCGAACAGGTGCGCGCCCAGATCGGTTCGTTCACCGGAGGCGCCGATCATGGCGAGCAGTCCGGCGGCACCGGCCAGCGGCAGAGCCCAGCGGCGCCAAAGCACCCGACGGTAGCGCACCAGGTTGAACGCGGCCAGAATGCCCAATGCGGCAAAAACAGCCGTTGAGGCCCCGACGGCAGAATGTCCCGGCACCTGCAGCCAGGCGTTCAGGCCATTGCCGACAGCCGCGGCCAGGAGGGTCAGCAGCCAGGCGGAACCGCTGCCGAGCTCCCGCGCCAACCTGCCGACAATCAGTATCCCGGCTACGACATTGCCACCCAGGTGCAGGCCGCCGCTGTGCAGGCTCAGCGCTGTCAGGGTGCGCCACCACTCGCCCTGCAGAATGGCTC
>RFIO01000201.1 GCA_003695205.1 Deltaproteobacteria bacterium | reverse complement strand
GTCATACCCCGAGTCGCAAAAAAAGCTGGTGAAGCACATTCTGGCGCATGTTCGTCCCGGCCTGACGGGCATCGGCTCGGTTATCTTTCGCGACGAAGAAGAACTCCTGAGCGGCGTCGAGGATCCTGTCGCGCTCCATCATGATGTGTTCATGCCCTACAAGGCCGAGCTCGAAGAATGGTATATTGCCCACAATACGATCGGAACCTATTTCAAATTGATCCTGGTTACCGCCGTTGCGGTCATCTTGCCGCGCTCAACATTGGTCTGGCGCGTTTTCCCCGACCTTCCACCTCCCCCGGAGCAAGTGGCGAAAATGCTGAACTACCCGTCGAAGGAGTGACCCGGCCGGACGCAATCTGCCGCAATGGCGCAGCATCATAATGTGTTCACTTAACCTTCTTTCCGTGCGATACAGGGAAAGGAGGACCGTTCCATGGGACAATCATCGACAGCGAAGAAGCTTGGGTCGCGGGATGCGGCGACGAAGGTGGCGGAGCAGCGGCTGAGCGTGCTGGAGCTGGCCAAGGAGCTTGGGAACGTCGCCGAGGCGTGCCGGCGGCGGGGCATGGACCGCACCAGCTTCTATGAATGGCGGCGGCGGTTCCAGACGCACGGCTTCGAGGGGCTCAAGGACCTGCCGCCGATCCACAAGAGCCACCCGCAGACCACCCCGCCGGAAACGGTGGAGAAGATCAAGGACCTGGCGCTGGAACATCCCTCCTATGGCTGCAACCGCTTCGAGGCGATGCTGGCCCTGGAAGGGATCCGGGTCTCGTCCATCACCATCCAGAAGATCCTGAACGAAAGCGGCCTGGGCACGCGCTATGACCGCTGGCTGGCGCTGGAGGCCAAGCACGCCGAACGGGCCATCGAGCTCAGCGCCGAACAGGTGGCCTTCCTTGAAAAGCAGAACCCCTGCTTCCGCGAAAGGCATGTTGAATCAGGGGCTCCGGGGGAGCTGCTGTCGGCCGACACCTTCTTCGTCGGCAGCCTCAAGGGGGTGGGCAAGGTCTATCTGCACGCGGTGGTCGACACCTACGGCAGCTAC
>RFIO01000200.1 GCA_003695205.1 Deltaproteobacteria bacterium | reverse complement strand
GGCGACATCCTCCTCGCTCAGCTGCATGACCGGGTCACGGTTCGACTTCTGGTTGCAGGCGTTGACCAGGGCGTTGAGGGAGAGGGGGTAGTAGTCCGGAGTGGCCAGTTCCTTTTCGGCCAGACAGCCGAGCACCCGGGTTTCGACAGTGGTCAGTGCGCGCATGGGGATTTCCTTCTTTTTTGACGTGGTTTCAGCTCCCGCCGTTGTCAGCGGCGCCTGGGTCCATTAAACTTGGGTGTGGACGGCCGGTCAAGACGCGTCGTCCTGCTCCAACAGTCAGGGAGACCGCGTGAACCCATCTGCACCCGACAACCCGACGATCGTCTGGCCGGACGTCTTCGAAACCTCTTTCGCCCTGCAGATATTTCTCGACCGCAGCGGCCGGCTGCTGCGGGTCAACCGGGCGGCGCTCTCCCTGTTCAACGCCTATACCGATGATCCACCCGGCTTCTTCCGGGACAGCCCCTGGATTACTGAAGGTGGACTCGATCCCGCCCACGTCGACGATCTGCTCGCCGAGGTCGGGGGCGGCCGCATGGTCCGGTTTGAGGCCTGTTACTCCATCAGTGGTGAAATGCGTTTTGTCGACTGGTCAATCAAGCCGGTCAACGGTTCCGGCCTGCTGCTGGTCGAAGGTCGCGACATCACCGACTATGAGCTCGTCTCGCGGGAAAACCTCCAGCTGAAAAACCTCTATGACATTTTGTCGCGTATCAACAGCACCATTCTTCAGGTTGAGGATGAAGAACTGTTGCTGCAGCAGGTCTGCGACATTGCCGCCAGCATCGAGGAAATCGCCCTGGCATGGATCGGTTTCGTGCCGGAAGATGGAGGACGGGTCGCCCCCATGGCGTGGGCCGGCGTCGCTCTGCCGGCGATTCATGAATTTCATCTGGATGAAGGCGGGCGGGGCACCTGCCTGGGCACCCTGAGCAGCGACAGTGAACCGATGGTTATCGACGATCTGGCGGCGGAGCCGTCCTTCACTGCCTGTCGGGAGGTCCTGGCCGAGTTCGGTCTGGCCTCGATGGCGGCTTTTCCGCTGGTACGCGAGGAGAGGGTATGTGGCCTGTTTGTCGTCTACAGCCAGGAACGCGGATTTTTCCGTGGTGGCCGGCGAGGTCTGTTGGAAGAGATGGTCGCCAACACCTCTTTCGCCCTGGGAACGCTCGCCCGGGAGACGCGGCGGCGTGAGGTTGAACAGGCTCTTCGCACCAGCGAACAGCGCTACCGCGATCTGGTCGAACACGCACGCAGCGTCATCCTGCGGATTGACCCTGAGGGCGTTGTCACCTATGCCAATCCCTTTGCCGAGGAACTGTTCGGATTTTCGGCCGACGAACTGGTCGGCCGGCCGGTCTGGCAGACCATCGTCCACGATGTCGAGGACGGTGGCCGCAACCTGAAGCTGATGGTGCAACGGGTTCTGGACCATCCCGACAACTACCAGGAGAATGTCAACCAGAATGTCTGCAAGGACGGCCGGCGTCTGTGGATATCCTGGAGCAACAAGCCGGTGCGGGATGCTGCCGGCAATTTGACCGAAATTCTTTCTATCGGTCATGATATCACCGCAACCCGGCAGCAGGCCGAAGCCCTCGAACGCAAGGCCTGCGAAGAGGAATTGCGCGGCTGCCTGCTCAGGCTGGCATTGCAGCCACTGAACCTCGATGATTTTCTCCAGCAGGCACTGGATGCCCTGGTCGAAACGCCCTGGCTCAGTCTGGCGGACAAGGGAGCGCTTTTCCGGGTCGACCCCCTTGCGGAAGAGCTGGTCCTGGTGGCTCAGCACCAGCTGCAGCCCCGCCAGCTCAAGGCCTGTGCCCGCGTCCCCTTCGGCCAGTGCCTGTGCGGCCGGGTGGCGCTCGGGGGCAAATCCTACATTGGGGACCACGGCCCCGGTCAACCGGCGCGTTTCGAGGCCGGCGGTATCCACGGCCATGTCATCCTGCCGCTGAAATCGGGTGCCGATCTGGTCGGCGTTCTCTGCCTCTATACCCTGCCCGGGCTGAAACCCGGGCCGGAAAACCTGGCCCTGCTGGAGACCTGTGCCGATATTCTCGCCGTCGGAATCGGCCGACGTCTCGGAGAACAGGCGCTGCGCGAGCAGGAGACGCTGCTGCGCAACTTGATCGACACCATCCCGTTGCCGATCTTCTACAAGGATACCGACCTGGTCTATCGCGGCTGCAACGACGCCTTTGCCGAGGGGGTCATCGGCCTGCCCAAGGAGCAGATCATCGGCCGCAACATGTACGACATCGCGCCGCGCGACCTGGCGCGGCTCTACGAGGACGCCGACAACGAAGTGCTGCGTACCGGTGGTACCCAGACCTATCAGACCGAGGTACGCTTCGCCGATGACAGCCGGCGCAGTGTCATCATCCACAAGGCTGTCATGGAGCGTGAGGATGGTACCCCCTTTGGCATTGTCGGAGCCATTCTCGACCTTTCGGACCACCAGCGACTCGAGGAGCAGCTGCGCCATGCCCAGAAGGTCGAGGCTCTCGGAACCCTGACCGGCGGAGTGGCACACGATTTCAACAATTTCCTCACCGCGATCATGGGCTATGCCAGCATCCTGAAGATGAAGCTGCCGCCGGATGCCGAGATGAGCCAGATCGTCGACCAGGTGCTGGAGACGACTGAACGGGCTTCGAGGCTGACTTATTCGTTGCTCGCCTACAGCCGCAAGCAGACCAGTAAGCCGCGGCCGATAGACTTCAATCAGGTTGTGCGGGGTCTGGAGAAGATGCTGCGCCGGGTACTCCCGGAGACCATCGAGCTGGAAAGCCGCCTGTCTGACCAGACCCTCCTGGTGATGGCTGATCTGTCGCAAATGGAGCAGGTCCTGATGAACCTGGTGACCAATGCCCGCGACGCCATGCCATCAGGGGGACGGCTGCTGATTGAAACGGGGCAGGAATCGGTGGACGAGAATTTTGTGCGTCTGCACGGTTTCGGCGTGCCGGGCCCCTACGCCTGGTTGCGTGTCACCGACACCGGTTGCGGTATGCCTCACGAAGTCGCCGAGCGCATCTTCGATCCGTTCTTTACCACCAAGCCGGTCGGCCGTGGAACCGGCCTTGGCCTGTCGGTCAGCTACGGCATCGTGCGCCAGCACCACGGTGGCTTTGTCGTTGCCAGCGAACCGAACAATGGGACCAGCTTTACCGTTTACCTGCCGCGCACCGAAAGGATTGCCGGTGCGGAGGAGGCGACAACCAGTCACCTTGCCATCGGCGGCAGCGAACTGCTGCTGGTTGTCGAGGACGACCCGGCCGTGCGCCAGGTGACAAAGTCGGTGCTCGAAGAAGTCGGCTACCGGGTCCTCGCCGCCGAGGACGGCGTCGAGGGGTTGAGCCTGTTCGAACAGAGCGCCGATAAAATCGCCCTCGTGCTGACCGACATCATCATGCCGAACATGACCGGCTTGGAAATGTACCAGAAGATTCGCGCGACCCACCCCGAAACCCGCTTCATCTTCTTCAGCGGCTATACCTTCGACGCTCTGGAAGACCACGGCATCGACAAGGACGAACTCGACATTGTCTTCAAGCCGGTGGCGCCGATGGAACTGCTCGGCCGCATCCGCAAGGCCATTGACGGGCAGGCGGTTTAACTGGCCTCGCGCCTGAACAGCTGGGTGCAGAACTCAGGTAACATTTTGCGCTCAAGCAGGGTGCAGCCGAGCTGTTCGTAAGTTCGGCGCACATCCGAGTGGTATTCCCACAGCATTCCCGACAGCAGCAGGTGCCCGCCCGGGCGGCAACAGGCGACCAGGTCCGCCGCCAAATCGAGCAGCAAATCGCCGTAGATGTTGGCCAGCACCAGGTCGAAGACCTCCCCACGTACCGCTTCGATGGTGCCGGTGACATGGCGT
>RFIO01000199.1 GCA_003695205.1 Deltaproteobacteria bacterium | reverse complement strand
GATCCATGGCGCCTGGCATGATATCCGTAACGAACTGATGCAGACCCTGGCCAAATACACCTTCGCAGAACTGGTCGAAACCGAGGCCCGAAACCTGGAACGCCTCGGCCGCTCGTGCGAGGGCTGCTCCTGACTCGAATTCAGTAACGCCGACCCAAAAAAGAGGGGCGCAAACCTGACCGGTTGCGCCCCTCTTTGCTGTCTGCCTGAAATCGCCGCGGTTATTTGACGAAAAAGCCTCCCACCCGCCATTGGCCGTCCTCCTCGAGCATGACCGTCACCGTTTCGGTCACCTCGGGACAGCGCTCGTAGTCGGCGGCGAAATTGAGGGTAAAGAACTCGCCCTTCTGCTCACCGCTTGCTTCGGTCGCGTAATTGATCTCCGTTTCCTCGCGCTCGAGGAACTTGCCGCACTGGGCACGGTGCAGCTTGAGCTTGCCGGCCCACTTGTCCTGGGGAATCTTCTCCCGCAACAGGTGGGCACTCATGCTCCAGCTGTCGGCGAACTGATCCTGGTCAACCATGTGAAGAAAACGCAGTGTCGCCTGACGGGCCGAATCGGCTTTGACCGGGTCGAGCTTCTTTTCAAAACGCGGCCAGAGGATGATTGCCAGACCGGCAAGGATCAGCACCGTGTGAATAGCGAATTTGCGGATTGACATGAACAGCCTCCTGAATCTTGTCGAACCGCTACTATACGGACCCGAAAGGCCCCGGGCAAGAGCCGAGGCAAAAAAACACCCTGGAGACCAGGAGGGTGAGTCATCCAGGGCGAAGAAGGAGACGGCGTCCCGCCTCCGTGAAGGTCTGTTCCGTTGCCGTTCGCGCCGGTCGCAAGGCGTCCCGGCGTCGATGTAATTGTATTATACCCCCCTGTTCCAGGCTTGGCAAACCGGAGCAGATCAGTTTTTACACTCCTATTTGACCGTCTCTTCCGGGTAGGCATGAACCTTGTGGATGCTCAGGTCGGCGCCACGGAACTCCGCCTCTTCGTCAAGTCTGAAACCGACGGTTTTCTGAATGAGGCCATAGACGACGAAGCCGACCGCCACGGCATAGGCCGCCGCCATCAGCGTACCGATCAGCTGGGACATAAAGCTGACTCCGCCCATACCGAGCATAAGTGGCGAACCGAAAATACCGGCCGCGATGCCCCCCCAGCTGCCGATGACACCGTGCAGCGGCCAGACCCCGAGGACATCGTCGATCTTCAGGGTTTCCTGCTCGAAGGCAAATCCGTAAACGAAGATGAGCGCTCCGATGCCGCCGACAAAAAAGGCACCGATCGGATGCACGAGGTCCGACCCGGCACAGATGGCGATCAGGCCGGCAAGGGCACCGTTGTGTACAAATCCAGGGTCATTCTTTCCGGCCACCAGGGCAAAGAGCACGCCGCCGACCATGGCCATCAGGGAATTGACCGCCACCAGACCCGATATCCCCTCCAGTTTCTGGGCGCTCATGACATTGAAGCCGAACCAGCCGACAGCCAGAATCCAGCTGCCAAGGGCCAGGAAAGGTATGTTGGAAATGGGGATCGCCTTGCTCTTGCCCCGCACCCAGCGGCCCAGGCGCGGACCGAGCACAATCACGGCCGGAAGCGCCAGCCAACCAACAAGGGAATGAACAACCGCACTGCCGGCAAAG
>RFIO01000001.1 GCA_003695205.1 Deltaproteobacteria bacterium | reverse complement strand
ACCTTTTTAACCACCTTTTTGGCCACCGGCTTCGGTTTCGGCTTCGGTTTCGGTTTAGGTTTCGGCTTGGCCGTGACCTTTTTGACCGGCTTTTTCGTCGCCTTTTTTTCAACCCGGCCGTCGGGCCGACCGGCCTGTGGCCGGGCCACCGGCAGGTTGACCAGGTCGACCATGTAGGCCGGTGGCGGCGGCGCCGACCGGTGTGGCACCAGGTAGCCCCCGAAAACCAGTCCAAGGACCAGGTGCAGCACCAGGGAGGCGCCGACCATGGTACCCAGCCGGGGATCGCCGCCGGCGCTGCCGGAGCGCCTGCGCAGGTTGTCCGGCACCTTGAGTTTCACTTTCCGCTGTCGGCCTCCTCGGCGACCATGCCGAGCCGGCTCACGCCCGCGGCACGGATGGCGGCCATCACCTGCACCACCCTGCCGTAGGGAACCTTGCGGTCGGCCTCAAGGAAGACCTCCTTCGATTTGCGCTCCGAAAGCACCTGCTGCAGCACCGGCGCCAGTTTTTCCGGACCCGGGACGGCAACCTTGCCGACGCTGATGGCGCCGCCGGCGGCCACGCTGACAATGAGTGGGTCGTCGCGTCCACTCAGGCTGGGAACATTCTGCACCTCTGGCAGATCGACGTCGACGCCGGTCTCCATCATCGGCGCGGTGACCATGAAGATGATCAGCAGCACCAGCATCACGTCGACGAAGGGGGTGACGTTGATCTGCGACAGGGTCGAGCGACCCCGGACTTCACGCCGTCCGACTTCCATGGCCTTATCCGCGTCCCATGCGCTGGACGATGTTTAGGAATTCCTGGCTGAAGTTGTCCATTTCCCCGGTCAGGACATTCACCTTGCTGACAAAGTGGTTGTAGGCGACCACGGCCGGGATGGCCGCCACCAGGCCGATGGCGGTGGCGATCAGCGCCTCGGAGATACCCGGCGCCACCACCGCCAGCGAGGCGCTGCCGGTCTTGCCGATACCGTGGAAGGAATCCATGATGCCCCAGACGGTGCCGAACAGGCCGATGAAGGGGGCCGTCGAGCCGGTTGTCGCCAGGAAGGTCAGATAGCGCTCCAGGCGCTGGGTCTCGCTGGTCATGGCCCGGCGCAGGGCGCGGGCGACGTTGTCGGCCCGGCCGAGGTCCGCCACCGGACCACCGGTCTCGGCCGCGGGACGCTGGCTGCGCGCCAGCTCACGATAGCCCTCGCGAAACAGGACCGCCAGGGGCGAATGGGCGTACTCCTTCAGTCCATGGCCGACCGCCTCGAAGCTCTTTTTCGACCAGAAGAAATCGAGAAAGCGGTCCGACTCGATGATGGCGCGCCGCACCACGCGAAACTTGAGCAGGATGATGGCCCAGGAGACGATGGAAAAATAGGCGAGTATCAGCAGAACCAGCTTGACGACGGGT
>RFIO01000025.1 GCA_003695205.1 Deltaproteobacteria bacterium | reverse complement strand
TGTCCTCCCCCTGAGTGGCGATCGGTGACTGTGGACCGGGGACAGGCCGGCCGCGCACCGGCACATCGGAGGGGGATTTCCCCCGCTCTACCCCCAATCTTTACCTTATTATTTTTTAATTTACACACGATAATTTCTTATAGATCCATAAGCAATTCTTATAGCCCAATATTTCCATATCGTTACATTCTATTCATTAAATGTTCGCCGCATTTTTTTTGGGGGCAACCGCCCCGGTCGACCATCCATGTGCGCAACAAAACCAGAAGGCAGGAAAAACTGGTGGATTTTCCACATCTTTTGTGGGGGAATTTCACCAGCCTGCTGTTATCCCCCACCCTCGTACTCCCCGGCGAAGCAGTTGACCCGGCCTCTCGCAAGATTGGAGTTTGCTTATTTTATCCTCTCGCGACGGTGACTTCCCCTCTCTTCGGCGACCCGTTCCAGGGTTGCCG
The DNA here is from genome assembly GCA_003695205.1 of Deltaproteobacteria bacterium. Lineage (GTDB taxonomy): Bacteria > Desulfobacterota > Desulfuromonadia > Desulfuromonadales > Geothermobacteraceae > Geothermobacter. The sequence continues at coordinate 7,148 of RFIO01000025.1, read as the reverse complement.
TCGAAACGGGTACAGCCTCTGCAACAGGCAAGGCGCGTTCCAAACCGATCGGCGCCTCGGCTGGCGCCGCGACCCGGCTTGATTTCCATCGCAGAAAGGACTGAATCATGAACATCAGGAGGATTACATGTATCGTCGCGCTGGCCCTTGCCTTCACGGGCCTGCCCACAATCCGGAGCACAGCTGGCGCCGCTGAACTGAACCAGGGCCTGTGCGTCCTGTGCCATGATCAGGCACCGCGCGACATCGGCGAGGCGGGCGGCCGGCACCAGTCGGCAGTCGGGTGTCTTGACTGTCATGAAGGGCATCCGCCGCGCCAGGCGGAAATCATCCCGACCTGCTCTCAATGCCACAGCGGGGAGGCCCATTTCACCCTGGAAGACTGTTTCAGTTGCCACAGCAATCCGCACAGACCTCTCGAGATCAAGATCGGCAGCCAGGTCACCGCCCCCTGCCTGACCTGTCACGAGGAGCCCGGACGGCAGCTCAAGGAGGTTTCGACACGCCACTCGGTTCTGTCGTGCAGCAGCTGTCACCAGGAAAAGCACGGGGCCGTCCCCGAATGTCTGCTCTGCCACCAGGCGCACGAACCGTCCATGACCAATGCCAACTGCAAGACCTGCCACCAGGCCCACCAACCGGCACCGGTCCTGGTGCGGGCCGATATGCCGTCGGTCGCCTGTTCCGCCTGCCATGATGAAATTGTCCAGACCCTGAGCGCCGGGAAAAGCAGACACGCCGGGCTGACCTGCGGCAGCTGTCACCAGGGAGACCATCGGACCGTGCCTGCCTGCAGCCAGTGCCATGAGCAGCCGCACTGGAAGGGCCTGGCCGACAAGTTCCCGAACTGCCTCGACTGCCATGTTGACCCGCACGACCTGCCGATCTGAACGGGTTGCCACGGCAATTCATGAGAAAACCGGGCAAGTGCAAAGCACGGTTATTTGGCGGGCAAGACAGGGGGATGTGCCCCAATCGGAGGGATGTTCCCGGGAAACCGGGCGCTGCCTTCCTGGTTTTTCCATGTCATTTCAGGCAGCTGAACAGGAACCAAACAATCGGCCTCGTTAGGCATGGTTAATGCTAATCTCATAATCAAATATTCGGAAAAGGCGAAATTGCAGGACCGCGACGAGGGGGACAGACATGTGCGCCGAAATGATGAAAAAGCAGTGCCCGCATCTTGACGAGTGCCAGTTCCACCTGATCGATTTCGAGGAGATCGACGAGACTTCTCCCTGGAACCTGCGCACCGAGTATCTTCTGACCTACTGCCTTGGGCCGCTTCAGGAGGTTTGCTACCGGGCCTGGTACCTGCGAACCCATGGCGAACGCCCGCCGGAAAACGTCTCGCCCACGGGCCTGGTCTTCAACCGCAGGACGGACAAGACTTCGACCGGAGATCCCCCCCCCGCCAAACCGGGAATGAGACGGAGGTGCCAACCCGTCGACTTTTTTCACTTTTGGGTTCATATCTGGCGGCGGCTTGTATAGAATGGTCCCCTATATATCCAGTTGGGGGACCATTCGTTTTCATGGCCGATTTCAAGCTCAAACCGCTCTACTCCGCCGACACCATCGCCGACACCGTCCGCCGGCTCGGTGAGGAAATCACCCGCGACTACCAGGGAGAAGAACTCCTGCTGGTCGGCATCCTCAAGGGCTCGTTCCTCTTCATCGCCGATCTGTGCCGAAGAATCGACGTGCCGGTCACCATCGACTTCATGCGCCTGGCCAGCTACGGCTCGGAGACCCAGTCTTCTGGCATCATCGAGTTTCGCAAGGACCTGGAGATGTCGATTCGCGGCAAACATGTGCTGATCGTTGAAGACATCATCGACAGCGGCCTGACCCTGCAGTCTCTGCTGCACCACCTGCGCGAGCGGGAGCCCGCCTCCTTGAAAGTCTGCGCCCTGATCGACAAGCGCGCCCGGCGCGAGGTGCAGATGGAGGCGGACTACGTCGGTCTGACCATGGATGACGGCTTTATCATCGGCTACGGACTCGACTACGATGAACGCTATCGCAACCTCGACGGCATCTACATCGCCGAAATGGACTGACATGAACCATTCACCCTGCCAGGGAGGGGTGTGACATGATCATTCAATGTGACGCATGCCAGACACGGTTTCGTCTCCCGGATGAAAAACTCAAACCGGGCGGGGTGAAGGTTCGTTGCACCAAATGCAGCCAGGTGTTCAGGGTTGAGGCCCCTCCGGCGGAACCCGAACCCGCGCCGGTGAAACCCGAGGCCGTCCAGCCCCGGGAACCCGCGGCGCCACCCGCTGAAACGTCACGGCCTGAAGCCGTACAGGAAGAGACCTCCCCCGCCGCCGAAGAGGAATCCGGCGATTTCGACTTCGACGAATTCAACATGGAAAGCTTTGACCAGGAGGAGCCCGCCGACCGGGAGCAGGCGCCGAACCTGGACCTCGACGGCGAACTGCCCGACCTCGACCTGCCGGAGGACTTTTCCTTCGACGAACCGGGCACCGGGGCCGGCGAATCTTCGGCCGCGGATGAGAACGGCGGGGAGGACCTGCTGGCTGACTTCTCCCCCGACGATCTTCTGGGCGAAGACGAACGGCTTGACACCCTGGTTGCCGAGCCGGGGGAGCAGGCACAGTCGAACCAAGACGATTCCGGCTACTGGGACGCCGCCGCCATTGAACCGGGTGAGCCGAATATCGGTGGAGACCTGGGGGAAACCTACGAAATGGAGGATGGCAGCGACGACCAGCAGGACCTTCCCGAGGTCAATTTCCCCGATCCGGCCGAAATCGATGCCGACCTGTTCGGCGAGCAGGATTCGGCTGCCGGGCTGGAGGATACCCCCAGCTTGGAGCTCGATGCCGGCGCCCCCTCGGGAACCGGTACGGTGGAGGAGGATTTCGTCTTCGAGGAGGCCTCGGACGACCTCGATGAATCGGGCCCCCTGCCCGACCTTCCGGACAGGGATATTCCCCCCGCCCCTTCAACGCCGCCCGCACCGTCTTCGCGCTCCGACGCTGCGAAGGGAACAGACATGCCGCCGCGGCCGCGGCGCCGCAGCAGCACCAACACCCGCCGGCGCAAGAAAAGAAAAAGTCGCGCTCTGCCGCTCTTTTTCCTGCTGCTGCTGACCCTGGCCGGCGGCTACTACTGGCTGGCCGAACGCCAGGGAACCTGGGACCCGGTCGTTCTCGCCAGGTACCTGCAGGGGCTGGTGGAAAACAAGCCCAGTGTCGATCCGACCGTCAATATCGAACTGGGCAATCTCAAAGGGATGTTCGTGACCAACCAGAGTGCCGGCCAGTTGTTCGCCATCTCAGGACAGGCGACCAACCGCTACCAGCACCCGCGCTCGACGGTCACGGTGCGAGGCGTCATCTACGACCGCAAGGGGCAGGCCGTACTGCAGCAGACCGTCTTCTGCGGCAATCCGCTCGACGAAGCCGCCCTGCGCACCCTCCCCTGGTCAAAGATCGAGGAATCGATGAACAACCAGTTCGGCGAGGCACTCTCGAACCTCGACATCGCTCCCGGCAAAGCGGTACCATTCACCATTGTCTTTAAAAATCTTCCGGGGGAAGTGGCCGAGTTCAACGTCGTGGTAGTCGATTCCCGCCCCGGATCTCAGTAACCTCCGATGAATAGAACGAAAAAGGCCGCCGGGTCACCGACGGCCTTTTTCATTTGGAACAAGCCGACCATCAGGCCGGGCTGATGGCGTCGACAGGACAGGTGTCGACGCAGGCGCCGCAGTCGGTGCAGGTGGCCGGGTCGATGACCCGCATATCACCCTGTTCGCTGATCGCCTCGACCGGGCAAACCGGTTCGCAGGCACCACAGTTGATGCATTCTTCGCTGATGGTATGAGCCATTTAAGCCTCCTTCTGGCCTGGATTGGGTTGTTCTGACAACCAACTCGATTTTAAGCGCAACGTATACCCCGTGTCTAGTGGCCGGCCGGATAAAATCCTTGCCATGGCACCCTCTTTCGGCTAGGCTTTCTCCACGTTTTTAAAACCGTGGTTTATTTTGTATCTATCCGTTTTGTCAGGGGAAATGTGGTCAAACTTTTTTTTGGCCTTACAAAATAGCCAACAGGGAGAGCGGCGGCCGCGGCCGCCGGAACAGGGAGGAGGTTTTCCATGGATATTCTTGCATTGAACTGTGGCAGTTCCTCGGTCAAGTATCAGCTCTACGACTGGGAACGCAAGGAAGTCATTGCCAAGGGGATGGTCGAAAGGGTCACCATCGGTGATTCCTACATCGTCCACGAGGTCCCCGGACGCGAAACCTACCGGGAAGAGTACGAGTGCCCGGACCACAAGGTGGCGATCCACCTGATCGTCAAGATTCTCACCGATCCGAAGTACGGCGTCCTTGATGACATGAGCAAGATCAGCGCCGTCGGCCACCGGGTGGTCCATGGCGGCGAAAAATTCACCCGTTCGGTGCTGATTGATGATGCCGTACTCGAGGCGATCAAGGAGGTGCAGCACCTTGCTCCGCTGCACAACCCGCCCAACATCGCCGGCATCGAGGCGGCCCAGGCCAACCTGCCGGATGTCCCGCACGTGGCCATCTTCGACACCGCATTCCACCAGACCATGCCCGAGCACGCCTACATGTACCCCCTCCCCTACGAGTGGTACGAAAAATACGGTGTGCGCCGCTACGGCTTCCACGGCACCAGCCACCTGTACGTCTCCAAGCGTGCGGCTGTGCTGCTGGGCAAGGATCCCAGGGACTGCAACATCATCACCATGCACATCGGCAACGGTGTCTCCCACACCGCCATCAAGGGAGGCATCTCCGTCGACACGTCCATGGGCCTGACCCCGCTCGAGGGCGCGGTCATGGGCACCCGGTGCGGCGATATCGATCCGGCCATCCCGATGTTCATCCAGCAGAAGGAGGGCCTCACCCCCAAAGAGGTCGACTCGATCCTGAACAAGAAATCGGGCGTGCTCGGCATTACCGGTCAGTACACCGACCGCCGCGACGTTCTCGAAGGGATCGAGAACGGGGATGAACGCTGCAAGCTGGCCCTGGAGATCGAAGGCTACCGGCTGAAGAAGTACATCGGTTCCTACTGCGCCGCTCTCGGCCGCCTGGACGCAGTGGTCTTCACCGCCGGCGTCGGCGAGATGGGCTGGAAGATCCGGGAAAAGGCCCTTGAGGACCTGGAGCATATCGGCATCAAGCTCGACCGCGAGGTCAATCGCAATACCATGACCCGCAAGAAGGAGACCATGATCTCCACGGCCGATTCACCGGTGAAGGTCTTCGTCATCCCGACCGACGAGGAACTGGTCTTCACCGAGGACGTGGTCGCCATTCTCGAGGAGACCTACACCGACCACATGAACTTCAGCTATTCGTTCTGCTCGCCGGAATTCCAGCGCAAGTAGACAGAAACGGCCCCGGTGGTGAAACACCGGGGCCGTCTATTTAGCGGTCGGCAGGCTACCGGCCGTAGATATCGGAACCGCGGGTGCGGCTGCGGGAGAGGTCGTAGCGGAACCAGGCCTTGACCACCAGGCGCTCCTTCGGCCAGGCCTTTGGCAGGGCGCCGTAGGGAGCCCCCTTGCGCACCGCCGCCGTCGCCGCCCGGTCGAGGGCAGGATAGCCTGAGGTGCGCAGGCGCTCGACGGCGATGACATTGCCGTCGCGGTCAAAGGTCATGCGCAACAGGCAGGCTCCCTCCTCGCCGCGGCGCGCGGCATCGGCCGGGTAGTTCCAGACGTTGTAGATGTTGGTGCGCAGGCGCTGAAAGAAGGAAAAGAGCAGGTCCTGGCCCATGTCGAGCCAGACCTCGTCTCCTTCGGCAACATCGGCGCGTTCCTTGCGTCGCCACTCCGGCCCCAGGCGGGCGACGGTGGTATCGGGCAGCTGCAGCAGCGACTCCAGGTCCGGCAGGGGCTGAGGCGCCTCGGAGGCCACATCGCCCGTTCCCCTGCCGGCGGCCTGCTGTGGCCGCTCGGGTCGGGCAACCCTGACGGGTGACTTCCGGGTTCTGGACGCCGGGGCCGGTTCGCTCTTGGCCGGCTGCGGAGCCACCATTCGCGGTCGGGGGCGTTCAGCCGGCGGAGCCGGGGCATCGGGACGCATCTCCTCGGGACGGTCGCCGCGCGGAGCCTGTTCTTTTTCCACCACCTGGGTGCGCGCCCCGAGACGCTCTGGCATTTTTTCCCGCGGTTTGTCCAGCTCTGGGCGGATGGGCGCGTCGAGGTCGCGCGGCAGCAACGCCACCACGATTCGTTCTGGCTTGTCGGCCCCGGCAGTGAGGGGGGACAGGTCACGCAGCAGCCAGACCAGCAGCACATGCAGCAGCAGTGACAGCAGCAGGCAGAGCCAGAGGAGATTCTGTTGATCGACCAGACGCTTCATGGCAGGAAGTGCCGGCGATTATAGCGCAAACCATATATCAACGGGGAAGGAATCGGCGCCCTGACCGATTCCGCGAGAGTCACGTCTCATCAACTTAGAGGAGGAGAATTGTCATGCACCTGGTAGATCAGATCAAAGCGAAAGCCCGGGAAAACCTGCAGACGGTCGTACTGCCCGAAGGCTATGACGACCGCATGATCGAAGCAGCCGGCCGCATTGTCGCCGACGGCCTGGCCAGGGTCGTCCTGCTCGGCAACCCTGAAAGCCTGCAGGCCAGGGCAGCCGAAATGAAAACGTCCCTCGAAGGCGTCACCCTGATCGACCCCAAGGCGGCGGATCAGCTCGATGCCTATGTCGAGGAGCTGGTGCGCCTGCGCGAAAAGAAGGGGATGACAGCCGAAAAGGCCCGCGCCACCCTGACCGCCGAGGACAACCTCTTTTTCGGTGCCATGATGGTGCGCCTCGGCGATGCCGGGGGCATGGTCGCCGGCGCCTACAATACCACGGGGGACGTATTGCGCGCGGCCTTCCAGGTGATCGGTACCGCCGCCGGCATCCGCACCGTCTCTTCGGTCTTCCTGATGATCACCAAAACTCCGGAGTTCGGCGAAAACGGCACCATCTGCTTCGCCGACTGCGCCGTCAACCCCAACCCGGACGCCCAGGCCCTGGCCGAGATCGCCGTCTCCACCGCCGCCAGCTGCCGCAGCTTCCTCGGCGCCGAACCCCGGGTCGCCATGCTCTCCTTCTCGACCAAGGGGAGCGCC
>RFIO01000198.1 GCA_003695205.1 Deltaproteobacteria bacterium | reverse complement strand
TGCGGGGCTGTAGTAGAGTCGGTTACAACGCCGGCCTGTCACGCCGGAGGTCGCGGGTTCGAGTCCCGTCAGCCCCGCCACTTTAATAATCAGGGCGAATAGCTCAGCTGGGAGAGCACCTGCCTTACAAGCAGGGGGTCACAGGTTCGAGCCCTGTTTCGCCCACCAGTCGAAATAGATAGGCTATCCGCCCGAAGCGGAGCCTTTGCGGGGCTGTAGTAGAGTCGGTTACAACGCCGGCCTGTCACGCCGGAGGTCGCGGGTTCGAGTCCCGTCAGCCCCGCCACCCCTTCACGAAGAGGCGAGCAACTGCTCGCCTCTTCGTCTTTGAGGCGAATCGCAGATAAGCAATGGTTCATTTTTGACCTGGCACTGTGTTAGCATGCGCTTTCAGCATCTACCGACTGCTCGTCGGAGCCAAGCCACTCTTTAGTCCGGAGAATAAGATGAAGACTTTTGCCGCAAGGATGTTTCTGATTCTTCTGGCCGCCATTCTGGTGCCGGCCGCTCATCTGTCTGCGCAGGAGAACGGCGACCTGGTCGCGCGGGTCGGCAGCGTGCCCGTGACCAAGTTCGAACTTGCCAGGGAATTTCAGAAAATACTGCCGCTCAAGGGCGGATTTCATGGTGGGGTTTCCCGCGACCGGCAACTCGAGATTCGCCAGGAGGCTCTCGACAAACTGGTGGAGCGCGCCCTGATGGTGCAGTGGGCCATTGACAACGAACTGTCGGTTGATAACGGTGAGGTCGACGCGAAGATCGCCAAGCTGAGAGAGCGCTTCAAGAGCGACGAAGAATTCAGCAAGGCCGCCGGTGACGAAGGGATTGCCGGGTATCGTGCGGCGCTCTACCGGCAGCTGCTGGCCCAAAAGGCGGAGCAGACGGCTGTCGAGCAAAAGGTCTCGGTGCCGGAAGACAGGGTGAGGGCCCACTACGACGAGAACAAGGACCGTTTCATGCGCCCCCGACAGTTTCGTGCCAGCCACATCCTGATCCGCGTCGATCCTTCGTCCAACAAGGAAGAGCGCGAAGAACTGCGGAAAAAGGCGGAGGACCTGCTCAAGCGCGCCAAGGCCGGCGAAGATTTCTACAATCTTGCCTACTACAATTCCGACGACCGGACCAAATTCGTCGGAGGAGATCTTGGCTATTTTCACGAGGGGCAGACGGTCAAGCCGTTTGAACAGGCTCTGCTCAAGCTCAAACCTGGTGAGATTTCCGACCTGGTGCGCACCCGATTCGGGTTCCATATTATCAAGCTGGTCGAGGTCAACGAACCCAGGCAGCTGACCTACGAAGAGATGCAGGGGAAAATCCGCCAGCAGTTCGAAAAGGAGGAGCGGGAGAAGATCCGTTCCGAATGGCTTGCGGGGCTGCGCAAGGCCTACAAGGTTGACATTTTTCTGAAATGATCCGCCGTCTCTGGGCAGTTCTTTTTTTCGGGTTCGCGCTGTCCGGTTGCGCTCTCGGCCCGGCCCCTGACCCCAACTGGGCTCAGCCGGATGCCAACCTGGTCTGGCCGTCCCCGCCCGACGTGGCGCGCATACGCTACCTGAACAGCTTCGATGGTTCCCCCGACCGTCGGGAGCAGGAAAAGGGCGGATTTTTCAGCTGGCTGACCGGTGCCGAGGCCGAAGGCGTGCCGCTGCTTTCGCCCTACGGGGTGGTCGC
>RFIO01000197.1 GCA_003695205.1 Deltaproteobacteria bacterium | reverse complement strand
GGAACCGGTCGTCCCCGAATTCCCTGGTCTGAGTGAGCTGGGCAATCGTCAGGCCCAGGTGGTTGAGCTGCTGCGCCGGGCCCAGGCGGATGTCGAACCTCTGGGGGACGTCACCGGTCTGAAGCAGCGTCTGCTGGAAATCCAGAAAAATCTCGAGGAGCTGCGGTCCAAGGTCGCCGGGATGGGGGAGCCTGAGGACTGGTATGTCGATCAGTTGCTGCAGGTCAATAACGCTTTCCGGGGCCATCAGAAGGGACTGGAATCCCTGCAGGCGGAACTGACCGGTCGCCAGCAGGTTATTGAAAAATGGCGCACCGACATCCGCCAGGAGGCTGAGTTCTGGCTGGCCTGGCGAGCCTGGCTGAAAGACCAGCGCGAGAAAATCCCGGAAAAGACTTTTCAGCTGGTGGCAAAGGACCTGAGCGGCCAGGACAAAGAGCTGCAAAAGCTGTCCGCGGCCCTTTTGACCCTGCAGGAAGAAGTTGTTGTCGGGATCAAGGAGGTTGGCGGCGAGCTCGATCGTTTCAGCCAGGCGCTGGACAAATTGCGCAAGGCGACCTTCCGCAAGAACGCCCCCTCTTTTGTCAGTCCAGACTTCCACCGGCAATTCAATGTCCAGCTTTTGCAGGACGCCGCCAGGGGGATGCTCAGTGCGCTCCGTCTTGAGCGGGATTATCTGGAGCGCAACGGCTGGCTGCTGGCGATCATGGCCCTGATTCTGATCGCCGGGGCTGTGCTGATACGTGCCTACCGCCAGCAACTGCTGCAGACACGGGAATGGCTTTTCTTTCTGCGCCATCCCTGGTCGGCGTCCGGTTTTGTGGCCGTTATTGCCGTTTCACCCTTCTTTCCGGCACCACCGGCCCTGCTCAGGTTTGCCTTCCTTGCCTGGGGGGTTTTCGCGGCCGCCCGTCTGGCAGGCTCGTTGCTGGAGAATCGCAGGCAGGTTCGGGTCCTCTATCTTGCCGCCCTGTTGCTGGTGGTGACGACGGCCTTCCGCCTTGTGGCTCTGCCCCAGCCTCTTTACCGGCTCTATATAGCCTTTCTCGCCCTTTTGGCTCTGCCGTTGCTGGTTCAGCAGATCAGGCAGTCACGCCAGCAGCGCACGGATGGTGGCGGGCGTCTGTTCCGGGGGCTGCTGCGGATTTCCATGCTGGTGCTGTTCGCCTCCCTGGTCAGCCAGGTCAGCGGCTATATGAACTTCTCCTTCTGGCTGCTGCAGGCAACGTTCGAGACCGGTATGGTGGTGCTTTTTGCCCATATGGCTCTGAGAATCGGCAGTGGTGGCATACGGTTCCTTCTGAGCCGGCTTGATCGGGCGCAAAATGCGTTTCTGCGAACCTTCGGCGAGGATCTGGCACAACGTCTGGAGAGGCTGCTGCGGCTGGTGGTTCTCTGCTACGGTTTTCTCTATCTTCTGCCGACCTGGAGAATCTTCGGCTCCATCGGTCAGGCCTGGGATTTCTTCAGCGAGCTGACCTTCACCCTTGGGACCGCTGATATTTCCTTCCGCATGGTCGTGCTGGCGCTGCTGTCGCTCTACCTCGCCATGCAGATTTCCTGGCTGCTGCAGACTCTGGCCGAAGTGCAGGTGTTCGAACCGCGCCGGGTCGATCGCGGAGTGCGCGACGCGGTCAAAAAGCTGATGCACTATGGCCTCGTGCTGATCGGTTTGCTGTTCGCGCTCAGCAGTCTGGGGATGAGTCTGCAGAATTTTGTTGTTGTTCTCGGCGCTCTGGGTGTCGGTATCGGGTTTGGCCTTCAGGATATTGTCAACAACTTCTTGTCAGGCCTGATCCTGCTGTTCGAACGCCCGGTCAAGGTCGGCGATTTCATCGTCGTTAACAACGAGTGGGGGGATATCAAAAAGATCGGTCTGCGCTCCACCGTGGTCGAAACCATCGACCACTCGGAAATCATCGTGCCCAATTCCCAGCTTATTTCCGAAAAGGTCACCAACTGGACCCTGTCATCAAGGGTCGCCCGGCTTGTGGTGCCGGTCGGTGTCGCCTACGGCAGTGATGTCGAGCAGGTGATGCGGATTCTGACCGAAGTGGCGACCGGGCATCCCGAAGCGGTTCAGTACCCGCCGCCGACCGTACTGTTCATTGCCTTCGGGGAAAGTTCGCTCGATTTTGAAATCCGGGTCTTTGTCAGGGATATTACCGGGCGCTTCCGCATCCGCAGTGACATGCTGCGCCAGATTGATGCCCGCTTCCGTGACGCCGGAATCGAAATCCCCTTCCCGCAACGCGACCTGCATCTTCGGTCGGTGGACGCGGGAGTGTTCGGCGCTCCGGGGGCAAGCCCGAAAGGTGACCTCAATCCTTCCGATTCCTGAGTCGCTCGACCAGCTGCGGTGCGATTTCCCGGTCGGCCAGTACCAGGTGGCAGCTGTCGCAGTCTGAGGAGATGGCTGTGCCGTCGTCGGTGGTGTGGCGGCCGTCGTGGCAGCGGGCGCAGCCGCGGTCAAAATCCCGGCCGTGGCCGAGGTGGTCAATGGTGCTGTTCCAGGTGACATTCATTCGCGGGAATATGTTCGCACTCCATGCCTCCTGTAGGCCGCGGATGGCTCGGGTCACGAGTGCCGCATCGTAGGGGCCGCCGTTAGCCTCGTTTGCGTAGAATTGTCGCAGGCCCGTGGCGATGGCGACATTGGCGTTGTCGCGGTCCTTGTAATCCTTTTCCAGCAGTTCCAGTCCCAGCTTTTTGACGAAGGGCAGTTCGCGGGGGATGAGTCCGGTGGCCATGCGCCGGTCAATGGCCTGCTGTGCCGACTCGAACTGGTGGGTCGGCCGGTTGTGGCAGTCGATACAGTCCATGGTGAAACTCTGAAGGTTT
>RFIO01000196.1 GCA_003695205.1 Deltaproteobacteria bacterium | reverse complement strand
GACTTCCTTGGTGATGGCGTAGACAACTTCGTCAGGCACGTCGGCGCTGGTGCACAGGGTCGCCTTGACGCCGAAGGTCGGCACGTTGGCGGTGTTGGCAACACCCTTGTACTGGTCGACGGGGATGAAGGAAGGAGCGTAGTAGGGGAACTTGGCGACCAGCTTGTCGACCACGGCCTTGGGAACTTCGACGAAGTTGACCTTGCGGGCGCCGGCGACCGCTTCCTTGACCGAACCGTTGGGATGGCCGACGGTGTAGAAGAAGGCGTCGATACGGCCGTCCTGCAGCATGCTGGCCGACTCGGCGGCCTTCAGACCTTCGGCCTTGATGTCGCTCTTCCAGTCGATGCCGGCGGCGTTGAGCAGGTCAATGGCGTTGCCGCGCTGGCCGGAGCCGGGGTTGCCGATGTTGACCACCTTGCCTTTCAGGTCGGCGACGGTGTGAATGTTCTTGTCAGCGGCGGCGACGATGGTGACCGACTCGGGATGGATGGAAAAGACGGCGCGCAGTTTTTTGACCGGCTTGCCTTTCCAGTCGGCGGTGCCGTTGTAGGCCTGGTACTGGCGGTCGGACTGGACCACGCCGAACTCCAGGTCGCCGGCATTGATGGCGTTGACGTTGAAAACCGAACCGCCGGTCGACTCGACGGTGGCGCGCAGGTTGTAAACCTTGCGCTTCTTGTTGACCATCTTGGCGATGGCGCCACCGGTCGGATAGTAGACGCCGGTGACACCGCCGGTACCGATGGTGACGTAGGTGGTGCGAGCGGCGAAGCTGTTCACCGGTACGAAAGCGGCGGCGACGACAAGCGCCAGGGCGAGGGTCAGAAACTTCTTCATGGGTTCTCCTCCTTTGAAAAAGGTTTGTGATCACCCCCTGCGGGGTGAGGTTGGCCTTGTGCCAGCCCGCGTATACAGCAAGGCCGATGCCAGCCGGAGTTCGACAGGCTCAAACCGCTGTTTTATGGGACTATTTTCGGATTAAAGCGATCCCGGACAGATCGCGGAGGGGCATAACCTCAGTTATGGACAATGGCTGCCATCCCGACAGGACGGCCAGATGGAGAGGTTTGGGGCTGGGCATAACCCGGGTTATGGCTATAACCGAGGTTATGCCCCTTCTTCCTGTTGCTGGCGGCGCTGGCGCAGACGCTTGGAGAGGGCCGGCTGGCTGATGCCCAGAAGACGCGCGGCCAGGGTCTGGTTGTTGCCGGCCCGTTGCAACGCGGCATCGACCAGAAGGTCGGCCGCTTCGCTCAGGGTCGGCAATTCGGCAAGGCCGGCAAAGATATTCTGGCGGTCGAGTTGCCGGCCCTCCTGACGCCCCTGGCCGATGCGCTCGCGGAAGACCGCCATGGACAGGACCCCGCCCTCGTGGCGGCTGACCGCATCATGGACCATCGCCTCCAGCTCACGCACATTGCCCGGGAAGGAGTAGGACATCAGCAGGCTGACCAGCTCCGGCGGCGGTGTCGGCACGGCCTTCTCCAGCTCCTGCGCCGCCCGTTCCAGAAAGTGTTCAAGCAGCAGCGGCAGATCTTCGAGCCGCTCCCGCAGGGGCGGAATGCGCACCTGGTGGGCGTGAAGCCGATAAAACAGGTCCTTGCGGAAACTGCGATCAGCCACCTTGGCGGCCAGGTCCTGGTTGGTGGCACAGACGATGCGGGCATTGCTCTGGCGCGGGATGTCGCTGCCGAGCGGGTAATATTCCCCTTCCTGGATCAGCCGCAGCAGCTTGACCTGGCTGGCCGGTGACAGATCGCCGATCTCGTCGAGAAACAGGGTGCCGTCGGCGGCCTTCTCGATCATTCCCGGCCGATCGCGGTCGGCCCCGGTGTAGGCGCCGCGCACGTGGCCGAACAGGGTGTCGGCAAAGACATTGTCATCCAGCCCGGCGACATTGACGTTGACCTGTTCGCCCGATCCGCGGCTCAGCTGATGCACAGCCCGGGCGACCAGCTCCTTGCCGACTCCGCTTTCGCCAAGAATCAGAACCGGCTGGCGCGACGCGGCGATCGATTCGAGATAGCCGAAAATAGCCAGCATGGACGGATGGCGGGTAATGATGTGATCGAAGACCTCGGGATGCTCGAGCTGACGACCGAACAGGCGCCGACGGATGGCGTGGTTTTCCCGTTGCAGACGCACCATGCTCACCGCCCGACGCACGCCATCGAGCAGCCGCTCTTCTTCCACGGTCTTGACGAAATAGTCGAAGGCCCCCTGGCGCATGCAACCGACAGCCGTTTCGACCTGATTCATCCCCGAAAGAATAATCACCTGAACCTCGGGATATTCCTCGTTGATGCGTTGCAGAATCTCCTCGCCGCCGATATGCGGCATGGTCAGGTCCAGCAGCACGACGCCGATGTCGTTCTCGGCCAGCAGACTCATGACCTCGCGACTGTCGTTGCAACTGATCAGGTTGGTGAACCCGCCCTGCCCTTCGAGGGTCATTCCCAGGCTGCGCAGCCAGGGCAGCTCATCATCGACCATCAGGATGCTGAATTCCGGATAGCTTGTCTCATTCATGCCTTCAGCTCCTCCAGGGGCAGGATCACGCGCACCCGGGTTCCCTCTCCCGGCCGGGATGCGAATTCAAGGCGGCCGCCATGCTCCTCGACGATACCGGCGGACACCGACAGCCCCAGTCCGGTGCCACCGCTTTCCCGCCGGGTGGTGAAGAAGGGGTCCGTAAGTCGTGACATGTGCTCGGGATCGATGCCACATCCGTGGTCAACGACCTCGACCACCAGGTCATGTGCGCGCCGGAAGCTCCGCAGCCGTATCCCCTGTCCTCTTTCGGTCAGGGCGTGACAGGCATTGAGCAGCAGGTTGACGATCACCTGCTCGATGCGCTGGGCCTTGCCCCGAAAAGTCGGCAGATTGTCCGCAAGTTCACAGGAGAAATTGTCAGTCGCCTTGCGGATGGAATTGTCGACCAGTCGAACCGCGGCGGCGGCGACCTGGTTGAGGTCGACATCCTCGTCGAGGGCGGAATCGTCTCTGCGGGCAAAATCCTTCAGGTCCTCGACGATACGCCTTATTCGCCCGGCCGCCTGCTGCATGTCGTCGAGCATCTGCGGAATTTCCTCGCGCATGCGTGAATAGTTGAGCCAGCCGAGCCGGAAATCACCCTGTTCGCGATAGAGACGGTCCAGATGGGGCAGGGTGTCCTGCCAGACCTTTTTGAGGATGGGAAGGTTGAGCAGAATCAGGCCATTGGGATTGTTGACCTCGTGGGCCACGCCTGAGACCAGGATGCCGAGGGAGGCCATCTTGTCGGCCTGCAACAGCTGTTTCTGCTGCACTTCGAGCTGGCGCAGGGCGGCCTCCTTCTGGCCGATCTCCCGCTTGAGGTCCTCGGTCCGGAGCGCGACCTGACGCTTCAGGGT
>RFIO01000195.1 GCA_003695205.1 Deltaproteobacteria bacterium | reverse complement strand
TCGATCAGCCGCACACCCTGTTCCTTCAACGCGGCCAGCGCCTGTTCAATATCGTCGACCTGGTAGGCGATATGGTGAATCCCCTCGCCGTTCTTCTCCAGAAACCTGGCCACCGGTGAATCGTCCGCCGTCGGCTCGAGCAGCTCGATACGGCTTTCGCCGACGGCGAGAAAGGCGACCTTCACCTTCTGCTCCGCCACCTCCTCACTCCCCTCGAAGGCCATGCCGAGGGTGTCGCGATAGAAGGGGATGGAGGCCTCAAGACTGCGTACGGCGATACCGATGTGGTTGATTTTTTTTGTGTTCATGTCTCCCTCGTTAAATTGTGAAATTGGCCGCCAAGGCGCCAAGACGCCAAGGCAAACCTACAATCTGCGGGAATTGACGAGGCGCTGCACGCCATCCTTGAACAAGGTCGTGTTGAAATTGATCAAGAGACCCAACCTTTTGTTGGCCAACTTCATATAACTCAGCAGTTGAGCCTGCCAGACCGGATGAGGTTTTTCTGCGGCCTTCAGCTCAACAATTACTGAATCCTCGACCAGAAGATCGACCCGATATCCTTCCTCAAACACAAGGTCTTCATACATAACCGGAAAGGCGACCTGTCGTGCGACCTTGCAACCTGCACTCTCCAACTCGTATGCCAGACAGGCTTCGTAGATTTTTTCCAGCAAGCCCGGGCCGAGCTTGTTGTGCACCTTGAAAGCTGCATTCACGATTATTTTTGCAATGCGGTCTTCCTGACCATTTGGCTCTTCCATGTGTTTTGCCTTTCTTGGCGCCTTCGCGCCTTGGCGGCCCAAAACAACGGACTTAATGCCTCTTAAACGCCTCCAGCAGGCGCCTGGCTGCCGCGCCGGGAGTTGTGGTGCCCCTGGCGACGGCGTCCTGGAGTTGCGGCAGCAGGGCCTCGACATTCCTGTCGTGGCGGAACAGGTCTTTCAGGCCGTCCATCACCAGGCTCCACATCCAGTCGGAGGCCTGCAGGCGGCGCTTTTCATCGAATTCGCCGCTGGCGGTCATCG
>RFIO01000194.1 GCA_003695205.1 Deltaproteobacteria bacterium | reverse complement strand
GGGGAAGGTTGGGATGGGGGTGACGTTCGAGTTTCCCCCCTCCCCTCAATCCCCTCCCTCCAGGGGAGAGGAAGATCTCGAAGAAGCTTTATCTTCGTGTCCTTCGTACCTTCGTGGCAGGTTTATCAAACTATGACGGACAAACTCGGACTGGTCCTGCTCAACATGGGAGGGCCCGATTCGCTCGATGCGGTCGAGCCCTTTCTCTACAATCTCTTCTCCGACCGGGAGCTGATCCGGCTGCCGGGCGGGGCAGTGCTGCAGAAACCGTTCGCCCGCCTCATCAGTCATTTCCGCAGTCGGCATGTCCGGCTGCTCTATCAGGATATCGGCGGTTCATCCCCGCTGCGCCGCTGGACCGAACTGCAGGCCGAGGGGATCGCCCGGCACCTGGGCGACGCCTGGGTCCCCTTTGTCGCCATGCGCTACTGGCATCCCTTTGCTGACGAGTCGCTGGCGGCCATGAAACGGCAGGGTATCCGCCGGGCCATGGTCCTTTCCATGTATCCGCACTACACCGGGGCCACCACCGGCAGCAGTGTCAACGATTTCCGCCGGCGCGCCGCCCGCATCCATCCTGAACTGGAATTCAGCGTCATCGAGCAGTGGTACGACTGGCCTCCCTACCTCGACGCCCTGGCGGCCCGAATCCGGCAGGGACTGGAACAGTTCCATGAACTGATCCGTGACGAGGTGCGCATTCTCTTTTCCGCCCATGCCCTGCCGCAAAAATTCATCGACCGGGGGGACCCCTACCTGGAGCATGTACAGATCACCGTTAGCGAAGTCATGAAGCGGGTCGGACATCCGCATTACACCATCGGCTTCCAGAGCCGGTCGGGGCCGGTGCGCTGGATGGAACCCGATACCATCGATGTCATCAAAAAATTCGGTGAGCAAGGGGTGGCCGGTCTGCTGGTGGTCCCCATCTCCTTTGTTTCGGACCACATCGAGACCCTGCACGAGATCGACATCCAGTACCGGGACCTGGCCCTGGAGTCCGGTATTCAACATTTCCACCGCGCTCCGTCGCTCAATGACGGAGCCGATTTTATCGATGCCATGGCCGAACTTGTCAGGCAGCACCTGGGCGAGCAGGGATGAAAACCTGTACCGTCTGCGGCGAACTGTTTGCCGAAACCGAAATCCCCACCGAACCGGCCGTCGAGATGGGAGCCTTCCTGGCCCGGGAGGTCTACCATGATGAGGGCAGGGTCTGTCTGACCTGCCTGGCCAACCGTGGTCGTCTGGCGATGATGTACATGCGCGACTATGATTGAACCCTGCCGGCCTGTTGCGTCCTGATCCTTCCCTGCTAGACTTGTAACAGTTTGTTATAACTTGAATTTCCTTCCGGGAAGGATGTTGCGCATGGCATTCGTCGACCAGTTGACCATCTATCTCGATACCATGGTGCTCGCCAAGCTGCTGGCTGCTGCGCTGGCCGGCGGTCTGATCGGTCTCGAGCGCGAGCGGCATGGCCGTCCCGCCGGCCTGCGTACCCACATGCTGGTGGCGCTGGCGTCCTGTCTGATGATGGTCGTCTCCGAGGTCTTCTACATCAAGTACTCGGCCCTTGATGCCGATTCGGTGGTGCGTCTCGACCCGGCGCGAGTGGCGGCGCAGATCGTCACAGGTATCGGCTTTCTCGGTGCCGGTGTGATTCTGAAGGAGGGGGTCAATGTCCGTGGCCTGACAACCGCGGCATCATTGTGGATGGTCGCCGGTTTGGGTATGGCCTTCGGGACCGGCATGTTCGCCACCGGGGCGGTGGCGACGGCCCTGTCGCTGTTCGGGCTGGTCTGGCTCAAGCGTCTTGATCCGGTGCTGCGCAAGGATCGCTATACCAGCCTGAAAATCACCGCCGGCTACCGGGACCATCTTGCTGAAGATGTTGAAAAAATTCTCAAGGCACGCAAGTTGAGGATCGTCGACGTGCGCATGTCCGTCGACCGGGTCGACGAGGAGATGGTGCTGGAGTACGTGGTAACCAACCACCGGCAACGCGTCGGCCGGGACCTGGCTGCCAGCATCATGCACCTCGATGCCGTCAGGCGGATCAGCTATCGTTGAAGCCGCACCCTCTACCTGTTACAGTCCGGTTCCCCGCAGTTTTTCAATCAGTTCCTTCTGTTCCTCGGTCAACTGTTCCGGAACGGCCACGCGGATCACGGCGTAAAGGTCGCCAGCGCTGTCGCTGCGGCTTTTGACGCCGTAGCCGCGCAGGCGTACCCGGGTACCGCTGCGGGTCCCGGGTTTGATCTTTACCCGTTTGGTCCCCGAGAGGGTCGGCACGTCAACACTTGTGCCCAGGCAGGCGCCGCTGAAGGGAACCATGACGTCGACATAAAGGTCGCGCCCCTCGCGAGTGAAGACCGGGTCGGGTTCGATGTGAATGTCGAGCAGCAGGTCGCCGCGCGGACCGCCGGCCGGGCTGTGGCCACCGCGGCCGGCAACACGCAGGCGCTGTCCTTCTTCGACCCCCGGCGGAATGCGCACCTGGACTTCTTCCGTCCCCTGGTCGCCGCGGAAGCGTACCCGCCGTTCTCCCCCTTCGGCCGCCATGCGAAAGGGGATGTCGAGGCGCATGACATAGTCCTGACCGCGCACGGCCCGGCGTCCGCCACCCGCATGGAAGCCACCGGCCCGGCCACCGAACAGGTTGCCGAACAGATCGTCGAAGCCGCCGCCCCCGAAGCCGAATTCCCGGAAGATGTCGCTGAAGTCGGCACCGCGAAAGATGTCCTCCTGGCTGAAGCGCTGGTGGAAGCCGGCATCGCCGAACTGATCGTACTGGCGTTTCTTGTCCGGGTCGGAAAGGACGGCGTAGGCCTCGGATATCTCCTTGAAACGCTCTTCGGCCTGCTTGTCACCCGGATTTTTGTCCGGATGGTACTTGATCGCCAGTTTTCGGTAAGCTTTCTTGATCTGTTCCGGCGTGGCTGTCTTGTCCAGGCCGAGTGCGGCGTAATAGTCTTTGGCCATCGCTTTGTCCTCTGCATGCAAGTTGCTGAAAATATAGGCAGGGTTCGGCGGTCGGTCAAGGTGCCGAGCCGAGCCGGCTTGACGTACGTCCATTTTTTCGGCACCATCCCGGCAGGTATATCCTTTTTTTCTTGTGTGTCTTCTGCAGGAGGGCCGGCCAGTCCGGTCGGCGATGCCATGCACCGATTCCGGCCATTTATCCCGCCATCGGGGGAGTTCGAGCCCCTGTCCGCCGCATGCACTGAAGTCGGAAGCGATTTTCGGCCCGGCCTGCCCGTGCGTCAACTCGATTCCTCATGTCGGGCTGAAATTGTCGTCGGTGGCCGTTCCTTTCGCGCCTGGCTTGTCCCCGGGAAAGCCGGAGATGAGTCCGGCTCCGACACGCCTGTCGACTGATTGCCGGCGATTTCTTTCTCCGTCGACCCTGTTTCCCCGCGGTCTGTGGTACCCTTGTGAAAAGTCGCCCGAGCGCTTTTTCACAAGGGGATCTATGGAACGTTCTCGAACTGTTGGCCTGTTCGGTTCGGTGCTGCTGGCTCACCTGGTGCTGGTCCTGCACGGAATTGTCCTGCTGCTTCTGGCCTTTCTGGTTCTCTTTTTTCGCGGGGTTATCGCCTACCTCCCCTGGATTGTTCTGGGAGGTGGCGTCGTGCTGCTGGTCTCCGGCTGGTATTGCTGGCGTTCCCTTAAGCGGCGCGGCAGAGGTCTCGGCGACGTGCTCAGCCATCCCCTGATTCAGGAACGCGGGCTGGAGGTCCGCCTTCTGGGTGGTGTGGCCAGCCTGCGCCTCGGTCCTCCCGGGGGAAGCAACCAATCTCTTGCGAGGGTACCGTTGCAGATCGAGGCTGAACGGGTTCCGGCTCTGCCAGATGACAGCAGCGAGGCGGAGCGAATGCGTGCCCTGGCACGCCTGGTGAAGCTGCGCGAGGCTGGCGAACTGGACGAGGAGGCGTTTCAGTTGCTGCGGCGAGAACTGGTCGGAGTGCCGTCGGAGGGAGAAGCGTCTTCGCGCAGGGCCTGATAGATCGACAGTGCAACAGCTTTCGGCAGCCCCGGGACCTGGCAGAGCTGTTCAAGCGAGGCTGCGCGAATTTTTTTAAGGCTGCCGAAGTGCTTCAGCAGGGCCTTGCGCCGACCTGGGCCGATGCCCGGGATGGTGTCGAGGGTGGATGCCAGGGTACGGCGGTTGCGCAGGCGGCGATGATACTCGATGGCGAAACGGTGCGCCTCATCTCGCAGGTGCTGCAGCTGGAACAGCACGGGTGAGCCGGCCCGCAATACCACCGGATTCTTGCGTCCGGGCAGAAAGAATCGCTCCTCGCTGCGTTCGACGATCTTGCCACGGGCATTGGCGTGCACACGGCTTTTGGCGATGCCGACCAGGTCGACGTTGCCTTCCAGGCCAAGTCCCCTGAGGATATCGGCCACGGCGGCCACCTGCCCCTTGCCGCCGTCGATCAGAAGCATGTCAGGCAGACTCCCCTCGCGCTGTCCCCTGGTCAACCGGCGCAGCAGGACCTCCCTGAGCGAGCCGAAGTCGTCGGTGCCGGTGACGCTTCTGACTCGATACCGGCGGTATTCCTCTTTGGCCGGCGTCCCGTCTAGGGCCACCACCATGCTGCCCACCGTCTCCCCCCCCTGGAAGGTCGAGATGTCGAAACATTCTATCCTGCGTGGCAGGCGTGCCAGGTGCAGGCTGGTTCGAATCTGCCCGAGCAGGGCTTCGGCACTGTCGCGGCTTTCCTGGCGTTTGCGGGCCTGCTCCTCGGCGTTATGGTTGGCCATGGTAACCAGGGCGGCCTTAGCCCCCCGGACCGGAACCAGGACCTCGACCTTGCGGCCGCGTTTGTCCCGCAGCCATTCCCGCAGGCTGTCCGCATCATGGGGCGGAATCGGCAGCAAAATCTGGTCGGGTATGGCAAGGTCCCTGGCGTAGAACTCCTGGAGGAAGGAGGCGAGCAGTTCCTCAGTGTCGAGGCGCCATTCGAGGTTGAAGTCGCGCCGGTCGACCAGCTTGCCGCGTCGGAAGAAAAGAACGGCCAGTTCGACCTGGCCGCGGTCGCGCCAGATGCCGAAGACATCCTGGTCAAGGTCACGGTGGCCGACCACCTTCTGTTGTTCCACCGTTGCCTCGATGGCAAGAATCTGATCGCGCAGGCGTGCCGCCTCTTCGAACTGCATGTTCTCGCTGGCCTGATGCATCAGCTGTCTCAGCCGGTCGATGGCTTCCGACTGGCGGCCTTCGAGCAGGGCAATGGCACCATTGACAAGGTTTCGGTATTCCTGGGCTGAAATCAGGCCGTGGCAGGGACCCGAGCATTGGCCTATCTGGTGAAACAGGCAGGGACGTCCGCGGCGTTGGCAGCGTGCAATCGGGTAATGACGCAGGGGAAAGATCCTGTAGATTTCCTTCAGGGTCTGGCGGACCGCTCCGGCCGAGGCAAAGGGGCCGAAATAGCGGGCCCCGTCGTTGCGCACCCTGCGGGTGATCTGCAGGGTCGGGAACTCTTCGTTCAGGTCAAGTCGCAGGCAGACATATGTTTTGTCGTCGCGCAGATTGATGTTGTAGCGCGGCCGGTGGCGTTTGATCAGGGTGTTTTCGAGAATCAGGGCTTCCTTGCCGGTGTCGGTGACGATGGTGTCTATACTGTGAACTTTTTCCAGCAGAAACCGCACATGGGCCCGGCCGTCGCCCGAGGTGCCGAAATAGCTGCGCAGGCGGGCGCGCAGGTTGTTGGCCTTGCCGACGTAGAGAACTTCGCCATCGGCTCCCTTCATGAGGTAGACGCCGGGGCGGGTCGGAAAGCGGTCTGGCTCGAACTGGAAGAAGGAGGACATGGGTGTGGCAATTCCGATGCTGTCGGGATTTTGGTTTGTCGTTGCAGGTAGTTGAGCTATAATACAACGTCTTCCGGGTCATTGCACCCGGGTTGCGTCCCTGTGATGTCGGAGGTGTGCTGTGCGTCTTCTGGCTGTTGTCCTGCTGCTGTTTTTCCTGCCCGCGGCCGCTGTTTCCGCCCCGATTCCTGTCCTCGACAAGGTTGCCCGTTCCTACGCCAAGCGCCAGCCCGCCCTGGAGAATTACGTGGTCACGGTGCAGACCGACCGCATTCGCCAGACGATAGAGCAGATGACAGCACATCTGCCTGCCGATGTTGCCCGGCCGCCTGCGCCGGTGGTGCGCAAGTACTGGCAGCGCAGCAGCGGTAAGTCGCTGGTTCGCGCCGAAGGCCCCAACGTCTTTCCCCTCATGCAGGAGATGGCCGGGAAATTCTCCCGCAGCCTGTCCCTTGAGCTGTTTGATTTCTTCCTGCCTGTTGGCAAGGGAGGAGAGCGTGACCGCCTGCTGGAACAGGCCGAAGTCGGTGTCATTGAAAGTGACCTGGCAGGCGTCAACCTGCAGAGCGTGACCCTGACGTTTTCCCAACCGGCCAATCTCAACGGAGCCTTCTACGGTCGCGGTCTCGACCTGCCCCAGACCGGCATCACAAGGCTGGTCATCGACCTCGACCCGAAGCGCGAAGTGGTCAAGCGCATGGAGGTCTCGACCGCGGGACAGATCTTCACCCTGGAGGCCCGTTATCGGGAGGTTTCATCCGGCTGGCTGCCGACCGAAGTTTTGCTGACCAGTTTTGACGGTTCGGTCGATATCCGTCTCGAAACGGAATTTGAACAGTTCGACGGCATCTGGTTGCCGGTTCGCCAGAAACGGGTTGCCCGCCGGGGTGACAAGACCGACCTGCTCGACGTGGTTTTTGCCGATTACGTTGTCAACGAGCCGTTTCCGCCCGAGGTGGAGAAGCTGCTCGCCCCCTGATGATATAGCCTGTCGCAGTTTGCCGGGAGGGAGGCATGTCGCTGCTTTGGAGGAATGTATTCGGTCAGAAGACCGGAGACGATTCGCTGGCCGGTTTTCTCGGCTCGATCCCCCTGTTTGCCGAAATGAAGCCGAGGGATCTGCGTCAGCTTGCCGCCCTTGTGCACCCGCGTGACTACGATGACAAGGAGACGGTCTTTTCCGAAGGCGACCCCGGATCTGGCCTCTATCTCATCCGCAACGGCCGGGTCAAGATCTTCACCCGCGACAGCAGTGGCCATGAACATGAAATTGCCGTACTTGAGGCGGGGGATTTCTTTGGCGAAACCACCCTGGTCAGCCCGGCTGTACGCACCGCGTCAGCACGCACCCTGGAAAAGAGCCAGCTGGTCGGGTTCTTCAGGGCCGACCTGCTCGACTGCATGGAGAAAAACCCCCGTCTGGCTCTCAGATTGCTGTTCGGGTTGACGCGGGCCATGAGCGAGCGTCTGCATCTGGCCGACCGGGAACTGAAACGGCTGCATCACGCCCTGCACGAGCTGCAGGCAGAGGGACAGGACTGATGGCGGAGTCCAATGGCCTGACCCGAGGGCACGTCCTGCTCTTTTTCCTGGTGATGACCGCCAGCATCGCCAGCGGTCTGGCCATCTTTTCCTCTGCCTCGCGCATCACCGAACTTCTGCATACCGCCACGACCGGTATCGTGCTGCCGGTGCTGCTGGCCCTGGTGCTAAGCTTTCTGCTTGAGCCGCTGGTGCGCTTGTTCGAACGTGGTCCACTGACGCGCACGGCGTCGATTTTTCTAGTCTTTGCCCTGGTCGCATCCGGCCTCTACCTGGCCTTCAGCTGGCTCAGCCCGCATTGGGCGGAGATGTGGTTTTCCCTGCGGACCGACCTGCCACGTTACCTTGGACGGGGCATTGCACTGCTCAAGGAGGCCCAGGCTCGCGTCCAGGAGATTTTTCCCTACATCGGCGGTTTCGATCTCCCCTCCCGCGGCCGGGTGCTGGCCGAGCGGCTGTTCAGCCATATCCTTGCCCAGACCACCGGGTCGGCACTGAAAATCGGCGGGCTGATGGTCCTTGTCCCCCTGTTTACCTTCTTTTTTCTGCGCGACGGCCAGAAGATTGTGCGTGCCTCGGTCGGTCTGGTGCCGAACCGCTACTACGAAATGGCGCACGACCTTGCCTGGCTCATCAGTCGGCAACTGAGTCAGTTTGTGCGCGGCCGCATCACCGAGGCGGCCATCGTCGGCCTGGTGGTCGGTGTCGGCCTGTCCGTAACCGACATTCGCTACGCGCCGCTGTTGGCCCTGTTTGCCGGTATTACCAATCTGGTTCCCTACATCGGTCCGATCGTCGGCATGATTCCCGGCATCCTGATCGCCATGGTAGACCTTGGCATCGGTGCCCAGTTCTGGTGGATTGTTGTTGTCTATCTGCTGATCGCCCAGGTGATAGTCGATAACTTTATTCTCATCCCGATCCTGATCTCGCATGTCTCCAACCTGCACCCTCTCTGGGTGATCATCGCAATCATCATGGGGGGCAAGCTCTACGGTGTTCTCGGCATGATCATCGGCGTGCCGGTGGCCAGCATCCTCAAGATCGTCATTATCGAGATCCGCTACTACCGGCAGACCTTCGCCCTGCCTCTGGGAGAATTCGACAGCTGATCCGACGGGTTTCCTCCGGGGACGTCTTCTGTTAGGATGCGCTCCCGTTGCCCGCGCTGTCCGGTGCGGGACCAGCCGATCAATCCGGAGGCAGGAGTTTATGAAAAGTACGCGCGCGCCCCGGGAGGCGGACCTGGCGCGTCCGTCCACCTGGGTTCGTTACCGGGCCCGTCTGTGTCGCAGCTGCGAAGGAAGTTGCTGCCGCCTTGAGGTCGAGGTCGACCTGGACGACCTGGTCGGGATGGGGCTGGTGGACGAATTCGAGCGGGATGTGCCGCCTCATCGCATTGCGAGGCAGCTGGCGCGACAGGGGGTTGTTGACCGCTACAGTCCGGCGACCGGCAAGTTCATCCTGTCACGAATGGCCAACGAGGATTGTGTCTATCTCGACCCGGAAGACCGCCTCTGCACCATCTACGACCGCCGGCCGAAGACCTGCCGCAACCATCCCCTGGTCGGTCCCCGGCCGGGTTTCTGCGCCTGGCGACCAAAACGGGCCGGTTGATTCCTGCCCGCGCCGCCTTGACCTCGGTAGCGCTTCGCGTTACCCTGCGGCATCCTTCCTTAGAGGCGGTTCATGGTTGGGCGCATCTTCCGTATTGTCAACAACCTGCAGATTCGCTGGAAGATGCTGGTGGTCGTTCTGCCGCTGGTTGTCATTCCCATTGTTGTCATAGGCGCCCTGATCGGATTTGTTGCCAGCAGGCAGGCCACCCTCGGCATCACGACCACCAGCCGGGCTGATCTCGACCACATGGCCGGCTTTACCCTCGACCTGCTCGATGCGCACGACAGGCAGTTCAAAACCTACCAGGCCGACAAGGAGCAGACGGTCCGCCAGGATCTCAAGGTTATGGTCGATCTGGCTGCAAACCTCGTCAAAGCCGAACAGCGCAAGGTCGAATCCGGGGTGCTGACACCGGATTCGGCCCGATCCGGGGTGGGCCGGGCACTTGCCGATGTTCACCTTGGGCCGAGTGGTTATCTGTTCGTTCTCGAGAGCTCTGGACGGTTGGCGGTTCATCCTTCGCGCGCGGGGGACAACATCCTCGATGAGCAGGACGAGGCAGGACGGTTTTTTATTCGGGATCTGGTTTCGCGCGCGGTCAAACTCGGTCCCGGTGAGGTCGACTACATTGTCTACCCCTGGCGCAATCCGGGCCGCGGAGAGCGGCAACCGCGCATGAAAATTGCCGCATTCAGCTATTTTCCCCCCTGGGATTGGATCATAGCAGCCGGAAGCTATCTTGACGAAGGCTATCGGGACGCGCGGTACGAGCGACGCTCCTTTGCCGAATTGAAGGAAAAGATCAAGCGCAAGAAGGTCGGGCGTACCGGCTACATCTACTGCATGGACCGCATGGGAAATCTGCTGATCCATCCGGACGCCGAGGGGGAGAATATCTACGATCGGGTCGACTCCTCAGGGCGGGCCTTTATTCGCAAAATGTGTGAAACAAAGGAAGGATGGATCCGCTATCCCTGGCGCAATGAAGGAGAGAAAAAAGCGCGCATGAAGATCGTGCGCTATCGCTATTTCGAACCCTGGGACTGGATAGTCGCGGTCGGCAGCTACGAAGATGAATTTTATGCCGAGGCGAATCTCATCAAATGGCGCATCATGCAGAGCATCTTCCTGGTGCCTCTGGTGGTGGGATGTATCGCTGTTGCCATGGTATTTCTCGCTGCAAAGGTCCTGACTGATCCGATCCGGCACATGACTGCCGTCATTCGTAGGGTCAAACGGGGGCGTTTCGACGCCCGCATGCAGGTGGACAGCCGGGATGAACTGGGGGAGCTGGCGGCCACCTTCAACAGGATGACCAGCATCATCCAGGCCCATAAGGAATTGGAGGCCAACCTGGCGCAGCAGGGGAAGATGGCGTCAATAGGCGTTCTTTCCTCGGGAGTTGCGCACGAAATCAACAACCCGCTCGGAGTGATCCTTGGATACGCCGGCTACCTTGAGGGCAAGGTTCCCGAAGAGGACCCCAATCACCGGTTCATCGTTGAAATCAAGAGGGAAAGCAAGCGCTGCAAGAAGATCGTACAGGACCTGCTCAGTTTCGCCCGAACCCCGAGACCGGATCTGGGACTGCTTGACCTCAACGCCCTGCTGGATGAGATTATCGATTTCGCCTCGAATCATACCGAACTGCACCACGTCCGAATCAGGAAGAAGTTCGATCCAGCCCTTCCGAACATCGAAGCCGACGGTGACCAGTTGCGTCAGGTGGCCATCAACCTGCTCCTGAATGCCGGAGCCGCCGTCAGTCGGGGAGGTGTCGTCGAAGTTCGTACCGGCCTCGAGGAGGATATGGCGGTGATTTCGATCTGGGACAACGGCAGCGGTATCAGCGAGGAACACCTGGAAAAGATATTTGAACCGTTCTTTACCACCCGGGCGAGGGGGACAGGACTCGGGCTGGCTATCACTCGCCAGATTATCGACCAGCATCACGGGCAGATCAGTATTGACAGTGAGCCCGGCGTGGGAACGACGGTAACTGTTCTTCTGCCCTTATGCCAGGAAGGGGTGGCGCCATGAACCAGGTCAATATCATGATCATCGACAACGAAGAAGGGCTTTGCCGGATGATGGAAACCGTGCTGTTCGACCACGGTTACGGCACCAGAACCTATGTCGACCCGAGGCAGGCCCTTGCCGAGTATCAGCCCGGCGTCTGGGATCTGGTCATTACCGATGTCAAAATGCCCGAGATGGACGGCCTGGAACTGTTGGATCATCTTCGAGAGCGGGAGCCGTCGCTGCCGGTGATCATGATCACGGCCTATGCGACCGTGGATATGTCGATTCAGGCTCTGCGAAAGGGGGCCTACGACATGCTGACCAAGCCTTTCGAGCCGGAAGAGCTTGTCTACCGGGTGCGCAACGCCCTCAACCATACAAGACTGCTGGCGGAAAACCTTGATCTGAAAAAGGAGTTGGCACAGCGTTTCGATTTTTCCAACATTGTCGGGCAGTCACCGGAGATAGGACAGGTCCTTGCCCGGGTCGAAAAAGTGGCCGGCCGTGATATTTCCGTACTGATAACGGGGGAGTCCGGAACCGGCAAGGAGGTTATCGCGCGCGCTATCCATTTCAACTCCCCGCGCCGTGACCGGCGATTCATCGCCATCAATTGCGGTGCCCTGCCCGAAACGGTGCTCGAAAGCGAACTGTTCGGTTATCGCAAGGGGGCCTTTACCGGGGCAAACCAGGACCGGGAAGGTCTGCTGCAGGCTGCCGATGGCGGCACGCTCTTTCTGGATGAGGTTGGCAACCTGCCGCTGAACGTGCAGAAAACCCTTCTTCGTTTTCTTGAGGAGCGTGAGTTCACCCGCCTGGGCGATACCCGCCCCACCCGGGTGGACGTCCGATTGATTTCGGCGACCAACGCCGACCTGGAGCAAGCCGTGGCGGCTGGAGATTTTCGAGAGGACCTCTTTTATCGGCTCAATGTCGTGAATCTGCACCTGCCGCCCCTGCGCCAGCGTGCCATGGATATTCCCCTGCTCGCCAACGCCTTCCTGGACCATTTCAACCAGGAACACGGCACATCCCTTAAGGGATTCACGCCGGAGGCCATGGATGTTCTGACGGCCTGCCCCTGGCCCGGAAATATCCGGCAATTGCGAAATCTGGTGGAGGCCGCCTTGGCCATCGAAACTGAGGAACGTATCGGTCTGGACACGCTGTCCCAGTTGATGTCCCTGCCCTCGGAGGGGGACTCGGACCGACTGCGATACGGGGAAGCTCTGGCTCGTTTCGAAGTTGATTACCTGCGGGACCTGCTGCGCCGATTCAACGGCAACGTCGAGGAGGCCGCCGCAGCCGCGGGAATGAACATGGCCACCATCTATCGCAAGTTGAAGAAGTATCGTCTCAAAAAAACGGATGTGCTGTAGTCTCTGCTACGGAAGTCTTTTGGTCGCCTGCTGTCCCCCAAGCGTTTTTTCGGAGATTCTGTCGCTGGTTGCTGACCATTTTTTGCGGGTTTTGCAGATTTGCAAGGCGCTGCTGCTCCGAGTTGCAATTTTGCAAACGACAGCGGCCAGGTCGTATCTCTTGCCTGCGTAACTTTTCGAATTTAAAGGTTTCTTTCTGCCCGGCGTTCAGTCCCTGTTGGCGTGTTTCTTGCGCCTGCCTACAACTCGAGCTCTTCACGAAAGCTTCTGCTGCAACCGGCGCTGGTCCATCGTCTCTGGCCGTACTCGCTCTTCGCGTTTCGACAGCGCGCTGCAATGACTGCAACACTCATCGCTGCGCCTGGCCAGATTCTTACGGCTCCCCACCGGTTTCGCGATGAACCCTCGTGAAGGGTCTGGGCCAGAAGGAGCTTTCGGCCGGCGTTGGGGTCGGCGTAGCATTTCTGCAAAGGGGGAGGACATCATGGCGGATATCGAAAAAAACATTCAGGGTGAGAATCGTTGGCGTAGCTCAACAGACAGCCCGACTGCAACAGGTTTCGTTGTTATGGGACTGACTCTGATGCTCTTTTCCTTCAACCGGGCCCATCTGGTGACCTTCGGGGATAACTGGTTGGCCTCTGTTCTGTTCTACGGAGGCGGACTGCAGATCCTGGCCGGGCTCTATGAATGGACGCGCCGGTGTGTTTTTGGTGCCGTCGCCTTCACATCCTTCGGGTTTTTCTGGCTGTCCCTGATCGCCCTGTTCCTGTCCCCCATGGTCGGCTGGAGTGGGGAGCATCGCCTTGTTGCCCTGGCCTGCTATTTGATTTTCTGGGGCCTGTTCTCCGGTCTTTTGTTCATGGGGACCTTGAACCAGCCGCGTGCGACCCGCCTCCCTTTCGCACTGTTCAGCTTCTTCCTCCTGCTGGAGGCGGCGTCCCTGATGACAGGAGTTTCCTGGGTTCGTTTTGCCGCCCACCTTGCAGGGATAAGCTGCGGTGGACTGCTCGTTCTGCTGGCTTTGCGTCATCGGTGGGCTGCTGCCGGGGCACCGGTACGGAAGCGCTGTCGGGCCGACTCTTGACAGCACTGCTGATTTGCGGCTTGATGGGAACGGGAGCTTTGCGAACATGAATTCAAGACTGAGTCAGCAGATGTCGCTTCTGGGGGTCTGCGCCATCCTTTTTTACTGCGCAATGGCAGGTGCGGGCATTCTGCCGGGCGATCTGCTGCCCCAGTTCCTTGTCTCCGGCATGGTCTTTCTGCTGGCGGGCCCGCTAATGAAGGCTTTCGGCAGGAATGCCACGGACGATGGGGATGATAACGAAGGGCCGGATGCGCCCCTGACCGAAAGGGACTGGTCGTACTTCACCATTCTGCTCAACTGGTCGATGGTCCTGCTCATCATCGCCTGCCTGGCTGTCTGGGTCATGAAGCCTCTCGGAATGTCCTTCGGTGAATTTCTGCTCGGCCCGGTCGACCATGACCGGGTTTTCTCCCAGATCCTCGCGCCTTGAGCTCCCTGTCTCTTTCCGTGTTCACGCACTCTCTTCGCCGCCATAACCCAGCCTGCCCCCATTCCGTGCAGGGCGTCCTGCAGTGAAAAAAGTGGCCCCGCCTTTCGGGCGGGGCCGATGACATGTCGGGACACATGTTGCCGGAGACCGATGGCGCTCAGTCTCCGGTACGCTGCAAGACAAGGTCGTCTTCTTCCAGTCCGGTGACGGCAGTTGCTCGTGAAGGTACCGCGGTCTTCTTCGGTTTCAGGGACAGGGCCATGACCGCTCCGACCAGGAGAAGGATGCCTGCAACGCCGAAATTCATGGCAAAACCGCCGGTTTTGACACGGATCATTTCCGCGACCCGGACCAGGACAAAGGCGCCGACCCCCCAGGCCGAGAAGAGGATGCCGTAGTTCATGCCGAAATGCTGCATACCCCAGTAGTCCTTGGCAAAGGAAGGGAACAGGGCGAGGTTGGTGCCGTAGTTGAAAACCATGAAGGTGACCAGCAGGGTGACAATGATCGGATGTCCCTGTCCGCTCAGCCCCGGAATGGCGGCAAACATCAGGGACGCCTGAAAAACAAGCAGGATGGCCAGGGTTGTCGCCCGGCCGATCTTGTCCGAAACAACTCCGGCAATCAGGCGCCCGGCGGCGTTGCCGATCGACATGATGGCAACGACGAGGAAAGCCATCTCTCCGAGGCTGGCCTTGGCAAGTCCCTTGGCACTGCCGATGACCATCAGACCGGCACCGGCGCCGATGAAGAAGCAGAGCCAGAGAGTGTAGAAGCGGCCCGTTTTCAACACCTGGGCCGGGGACAGGTTCGGCCCCTCGGTGTTTTTGCGGCTGCCACTGCTCCCTGTGGTTTTAACGGCGGCAGAACTCTCGGGAGGATTGCTCACCAGCAGGGCGAGGCTGCAAACAACTGCAGCGAAGGCGATACCGAAAAAGAGCATCGACTGTTGCAGACCGTAACGGCCGAGCAGGTATTTGGCCGTCGGCGCGATGTAGAGGGAAGCCAGCCCGAAACCGGAAACCACGATGCCGGCAATAAGGCCGGTTTTGGCAGGCGGGAACCATTTCAGCGCCGGCGGTGTCGCTGCCGAGTAGCCGAAGCCGATACCCATCCCGGCCATGACGCCGAAACCGGCAATCCAGGCCCAGTAGCTGGTCGTCTGGGAAATCCAGATGAAACCGGCAGAAACCAGCAGGCCGCCGATGATGCAGGTAACCCGCGGGCCGAAGCGGTCCTGCACTTTGCCGGCCAGAATCATTGCGACAGCGAAAATCAGGCAGGCGACGGCGTACGGGTCATTGATACTGGCCGGATTCCAATTGAATCCGCCCGGTGTGCCGGCGGCAATAGAATCGGCGATGGCGCTCTTGAAAATGCTCCATGTGTACAGGATGCCGAGAGCGAGATTGATACCGGTCCCGGCCAGGGCCACGATCCAGCCCCGTGTGTTGGCAGTTTGAGTGTTCATCTCCTCCTCCTTGATAGGTTGATAGGGCCTGTCAACGAGTGCACAGATTGACCGCACTCTGAAGGACAGGGGCCAGCGGTTGCGAAACGGAATATGGAAGGGCGCCCCAGTGGATGGCACCCTAGGTTTTTGGGGGGAGGTGTACCGGGACAGCAGGTCGGGACGGCGCTCGGCCAGTTCCCGATGCTTGAGGCAGTTGGTCGGATCAGAACTGCAGAAATGCGATATGGTTTCGACGTCGTGAGGGGAGATGTAGTCGTGACCGACGTCACAAATATCTTCGCTCAGACCGAAAAAGGGGCAGCTCATCGGGTCCTTCCTTTTCCTGAGGGCGTGATTGCCGGTCAGAGTCGCAAGGACCGAACCAGATGCAACAGTTCTGGGCCGAAAAGAATTTTTCCTTTAATAACAGTTTGTTGGATCGATGGGAGGTTGGCTGGTCAAAAATGCCGGCTCAAGGGGAATTCGCAGGAGTGCGAAAACTTCAGGGCGACGGGTAGTGAGGGATGTGCCGGCCGCGACAGGGGCTGTCAGGCTTCAGGACGCGGTTTTGGGGTGTTTCGGGTCATGCACTGGGAAGGCGTTTGCAAATGTGCAAGCTGTTGCCGGGACTTTTTTGCAGAAATGCAAACGGCCGGTTTGCCGCACGGCGGCGTGTCGGCTACAGGCCGGCTGCCAGCACACCGGCCAGATCGACCAGCATTTCGGCATCGGCCATGCTGAAATCGGCCAGCTCATCCCCCTCCTCCCCCTTGCGGGAGACCTGGATGACGCCGCGCACTTCGCCGTTGGCGACCATGGGAACGCTGATGATCTTCTGGATCGGTTTGGGGCGGGCGGCGATGCCGTCCTTCAGACGGATCTTTTCGAAGAAGGAGGCGTGATGCACCGAGGCGAAGGTGTTGTTGAGGAAAACCCGTCCCTCGCGCGCGGTGCGGGCGGCCAGGGAGTCGTGCGAGGACCAGGGGATGAAGCCGACCTGCTTCAGGCGCAGCGGCCAGATGAAATGCAGCACGGTCTTGCGTTCGTCGGCCAGAAAAAGGGCGACCTCGTCTGTGGCGACGCCGAAACAGCGGCTGATCAGGGGCACGGCCCGTTCAACCTTGTCATCCAGTTCCTGCGCGCCATCGAGCTGCTGTTTCAGTTCGCTGGCGATCTCTCCGGCCGGGCGGGTTTGGCTCATACGGCACCTCCTCCTGTTCCTATCGGAACCAAGTCTACAACTCTTCAGGGGTAAATGCCACGACCTCGGCGATGTCGGCGGCGTCGAGCAACAGCATAACCAGTCGGTCGACACCAAGGGCGATGCCGGCGGCGGCATCGATGCTGCCAAGGTCCCGCAGGAAGGGTTCGGGCATGCCGGCAGACGATTTGTCCAGGGATGAGCGCGTGGCGATGTCGGCCTCGAATCTCCGGCGCTGCTCAAGGGGGTCTGTCAGTTCGGAAAAGCCGTTGGCCAGCTCCATGCCGCAGATATAGAGTTCGAAACGCTCGGCAAGATCGGGGCACCCAGGTTTCCGGCGTGCCAGGGCTCCGAGTTCGACCGGGTAGTCGTACAGGAAGGTCGGCCGTTCTATGCCCAGATGCGGTTCGACGCGGTCGACCAGCAGCTCCTCGAACCGGTCTTCCTCCAGGGCCTGGTGGACACCGATGCCGGCATAACGGCGGAACGCGGCATCCACCTCCAGTTCCTCCCAGGGGGAGGCGAGATCGACAGTCATCCCCTGCCAGCTCAGGCCGCCTTCCGGAACCAGGCGCTGGATGAGATCGCGGCAGTCGATCATCAGGCTGCGGTAGTCGCAGCCAAGGCGATACCATTCGAGCAGGGTGAATTCAGGCAGGTGCCGGCGACCGCGTTCACCTGCGCGCCAGCAGGGGCAGAGCTGGAATATGCGTTCGAAGCCGGCGGCGAGCAGGCGCTTCATGCACAGCTCCGGCGAGGTGTGCAGCTGCCATTCGCCGCTCGCTTCGGGATCGATATGGGCCTCGGGGGCATTCACCGGAATGCGTTGCGGCGTGGTTACCTCGAGAAACCCGGCATCGACGAAAAAGGCCCGGATCGTCTGAACGATCCGGGCCCGTTGTTCCAGGTTCACCCGTCTGCGGGCCAGATCCGGAATCATGGTGTCGGGGTCACTCCTTCACCCGGGTGACATATTCACCGGTGCGGGTGTCGATCTGGATCAGGGTTCCCTCCTCAACGAAGCTGGGAACCTGCAGGGTGTAGCCGGTTTCGACCGTGGCCGGTTTGTTGTTGCCGGCGGCGGTGTCCCCCTTGACCCAGGGTTCGGCGCTGGTGACGCGCAGGTTGACGAAGTTGGGCAGGGTTACGCCGATGCCCCGGTCGCCGAACATCAGAACCTTGACTTCCATGTTGTCTATCAGGAAATAGCGGTCGTCGCCGAGAACGTCCTCGGGGATGGTGACCTGCTCGTAGCTGCGCTGGTCCATGAAGACATAGCCGGTTTCGTCCTGGTAGAGGTACTGCATGTCGCGCTCCTCCAGGCTGGCCGGTTCGAAGCTTTCGCCGGAACGGTAGGTGCGGTCGAACAGGGCGCCGGTAAGCATGTTGCGCAGCTTGCACTTGTACAGCGCCTGCCCCTTGCCGGGCTTGGTGAAATCGAACTGGACGATGACATGCGGCTCACCATCGATGAGCAGCTTCAGTCCCTTTTTCAGGTCAGAGCAAGTGTACATGACGATCTCCTGCAACGGATCTG
Organism: Deltaproteobacteria bacterium; assembly: GCA_003695205.1. Taxonomy (GTDB): domain Bacteria; phylum Desulfobacterota; class Desulfuromonadia; order Desulfuromonadales; family Geothermobacteraceae; genus Geothermobacter. Next base: position 1,664 of record RFIO01000194.1, on the reverse strand, counting down.
CGCGCTCGGCGCGCCGGATTTTGAAAACCCCTTATTCAAGCACAGAAGCGGCAATGATGTCACGGGAAAACCTTTCCCGGCCCGGGCGCGCTGTGCTATAAGGCTTGCATTCGCGACACCGATCAAACCGTGGAGGTTCTGCATGTATACCACAGCCGATTTCAAGAAAGGCCTGGTGATCCTGCTTGATGGCGCTCCCTGCGTGCTGATGGACGTCTCTCAGCACACACCGACCGCGCGCGGCGCCAATACCCTGGTGAAAACCAAATATCGCAACCTGCTCACCGGGCAGGTGCTGGAGAAGACCTTCAAGGCCGGCGACAAGGTCGACGAAGCCGACTTCGAAAAGCGCAAGGGGCAATTTCTCTATGCCATTTCCGAAGACGAAGGGGCTTTCATGGACCTCGAAAGCTACGAGCAGTACGAACTGGGGTCGGACATTTTCGAGCCGGTCAAAGGCTATCTGCTCGAAGGGGCCGAGGTTGTTCTGGGCGTGTTCGAGGGGCAGGTGGTTTCCGTCGAGCCGCCCATGACCGTCGAGCTGGCCATCTCCGACACCCCGCCGGTGATCAAGAACGCCACCGCCACCGCCCAGACCAAGGAGGCGACCCTGGAGACCGGTCTGATACTGCAGGTGCCGCCCTACCTTGAACCGGGCGACCGGATCAAGGTCGACACCCGAGAGTGCCGGTTCGTGTCGCGGGCGTAATGATTTAGGAGACAGGAGACAGGAGACAGAAGACAGAGGAGAACATTCTGTATTCTGTTACCTGTCTTCTGGATTCTGCCTGTAAACCACCCGGGTACCGTCTTGTGCCCGCAGAACCAGTTCATCCCCCCAGCTTTCCACCGTGTCGCCGCAGACCTGCACCTTGCCCTTGCCGCCGGGCAGGTCGATGACGTAGCGCGGGATGCCCATGCCGGTGATGCGGCCCGTAAGTGAACGGACCAGTTCCAGCCCCTTCTCCACCCGGACGCGGAAGTGCCCGGTGCCCGCGGTCAGGTCCATCTGGTGCAGGTAGTAGGGGCGCACTCCCATCTGCAGCAGACCCCGGTTCAGGTCCAGCAGGGTGTCGGAGTCATCATTGACCCCCCTGAGCAGCACGGTCTGGTTGCCGAGAATGACGCCGGCGTCGAGCAGGCGCCGGCAGGCCTGCCAGCTCTGTATCGTCAGTTCGCGCGGATGATTGAAGTGGCTGTTGAGGTAGAGGGGGCGATGACGGCGCAGCACGTTGCAGAGCGCTTCGGTGACGCGCTCGGGCAGCACCACGGGGATGCGGCTGCCGATGCGGATGATTTCCACGTGGTCGATCTTTTTCAGCCGTCCGAACAGCTCGTCGAGCATGGGATCCGATAGAAGCAGTGGGTCGCCACCGGAGATGAGGACGTCCCGAATCTGCGGTCGGGCGGCAATCGCTTCGATCCCCTGCTGCAGTGCGCCGAAGCTGATGTTGTGTTCCGGCCGGCCCACGCGACGCTTGCGGGTGCAGAAGCGGCAGTAGCCGGCGCAGCTGTTGCCGGCCAGCAGCAGGCCGCGATCCGGGTAGCGGTGCACCAGGGTCGGCGCAACCGCATGTGCTTCCTCGGCCAGCGGGTCGGCCGGCAGACCGGCGTCATCCAGTTCGGCCACATCGGGCACGCACTGCCGCCAGATCGGGTCGTCC